>JBJFAP010000190.1:0-6497 GCA_051887975.1 Alphaproteobacteria bacterium
AGACGATACTTTTTTAACGCATCCAGACAGTATTGAAATAATGGTAAAAACACTTCAAGAAAATGATGCCGCTTTTACATATGGTAATGTTTGGATGCAACCGGATATCGGTAATCGTGTATTATGTAAAAATCAACTGGGCGGCTTTTATCGTTTTCCTTTTGTTTCGTTATATTCTGTTTTATGTGATTTGCCACTTGCTCAAACAATAACATGTTTTGATGATAACTTTATTTATACGGGCGATTATTCCTTTATGTTGCAATTGTTTTTGTCCGGTAAAAAAGGATGTGAAGTCCAAGCAGGACTGACGACCTTTTGTTATCATCACACATCAACGGAATCAAAAGAAGGGCAGCTTCAAGTACAAGAAGAAATGGTGATGCAGGTTCAAAACTTTTTTGCCGGTGTTGATGGTATAACACAAACGCAATTAAAACAGGCTGTTTTGACGGGACAAGTACCGATTTCTTTTCTCAACGCATCAATATCAACAGCTCATTCTTTCTTTAAAGAAGCAATAAATAAATCTGTCAATGACTATAAACACAAATTTGACGAATTTATTGAATTTAACGAAATGGGATTAGATACGATTTATGTTCCCTTATATGGCATGGGAGATGCTTTAATTTTTTCATCGGTTGCCCGTAAACTTTTTGAAAAAACTGGTAAAAAGGTTCTTGTGGGGCATAAAAATAAAGAAATTTTTGAAAACAACCCTTATGTTGTCGCCACAGACGCAATTTACGATAATCCTCAAGCGTTATCATTGGAAGACATTGATTTTTTAAAGAAAATCAATTTTAAAATTTTCTTTGCATCTTATTGGAAAAGTTTTCCGATAGATAACAAAAGCTTCTTTTTCACATATCCAAAACAGCCGTTAGCGGCACAAATGGCTGCGCATTGCGGACTTGATGATATTATTCCGTTAAAACCGGAAATTTATTTAACTCAGGATGAAAAAAAATTCGGACGGTTTTTTCCAAAAGATAAAAAACAAATTGCCATTATGAGTTCCGCTATTTCTCCACGTAAACAATATCCTTATTTTCAACAAATTATTGACGCTTTAAAAGATGAATATGATTTTGTGCAAATAGGCGCACCTGAAGACAAGATTTTATCAAATATTAAGGAAAATATGGTGGGTAAATTAACTATACGTCAAACCGCGGGTGTTTTGTACAATTCTGATTTGTTTGTCGGTGAAATTGGTGGCCTGATGCATTTGGCAAGGGCGGTTGATTGTCCCGCAGTGATTGCTTTTTCAAGTTCAGAACCAGCCAAGATAGTCGAATATATTTGTAATATAAACATCGGACCCAAAAAAGTTTGCAAATTATCGCAAAAAGGTCTTGCCGATAAAAACTGTATGCCGTGTATCAGCAAATATCCTTATTGCTGTGTCAATACAATTCCCGTTGAAAAGATGATAAAAGCTATTCGTAAACAACTGAAACACGACAGAAGCAATCTGCCCGTTCAAGAAGTGCGCGTCAAACCGGATTTTATGAAAAACAGCATCAATGAATTTTTGCGCAGATATAACAGTATTTTTGATTTAGACAATCTGTAAAATATTTTCTGATGCGGCTTTTTATGCGGCTTTCATAAAGGCGGAAATTTTTTGAAAAGCTCTGCCTTCAATTTGGCGAACACGTTCGCGACTGACCCCGAATTTTGTTCCCAAGTCTTCCAATGTCGCCGGTTCTTCCGACAAAAAGCGCGCTCTGACAATTTCCTGTTCGCGTTCGGACAAAGTCGCAATGGCTTCAGCCAACTTTTTGTTGCGGATGGATAATTCTTGCTTTTCCATCAATGTTTCTTCCAACGTTGGCGAATTATCCGTCAAGAAAGATTGCTTTTCTTCATCGGAATCGTCAAAAGCAACCTCGTTTAAAGAAGTATCGCCATGTAAACGTTGTTCCATATCGATAACATCGCGCTTTGAAACGCCTAATTCGTTTGAAATTTGTTCGACGGCCACATCATCCAAGTCCGTATTTTGATACAATCCCAATTTTGCTTTAATTTTGCCCAGATTATAAAACAACCTTTTTTGCGTGGCAACAGTTCCGATTTTTACCAAAGACCAAGATTTTAAAATGAAATCCGAAATGGCCGCTTTAATCCACCAAATTGCATACGTGGAAAGGCGAAATCCCTTGTCTGGATCGAATTTTTTAATGGCTTGCATCAGGCCGATATTCGCCTCTGAAATCAAATCCGCCAACGGCAAACCGTAATGCCTGAACGTTAAAGCAACGCGTGCGGCCAAACGCAAATGAGAAGTTGTTAATTCGTGTGCGGCCTGTAAATCGCCATAGTTTTTATACCTTTGCGCCAACATATATTCCCTGTCGGCATCCAACATAGGAAACTTGGCAATTTCACGTAAATATACAGCAAGAGAATTTTCCGACAGTTGCGGTATTAAAGCAGTAGTTTGTGTCATTTTTCATATCCTTTCTTTAGCAATATGTCTGTTCCCCGAATCCGAGCGAACAACTTTCGTTCAGTCTTAACCTTAAGCCCCGAACACAAAACATTGTATCACTTTTGTTTACCAAGTCAAGCAAAAAAGATACATTCTTTCGGATATTTTTTTTAAAAAATCAATATCCATCAGAATTAATAACAAAGAGCGTTCCTTTTTTGTGTTATATTGCCAGTACCGATATCAGAAAAATAAAAGTCGACATAAAGGGCTTTTTCATCTGCGTTTTGATGATTTACCCAAAATGGCCTTAGATATCCAGAATCTGTTCCAGACACAGAAGATGGATAACCATTTGGACATTTGTTTGTATAGGTATAGGTTGAACCATAAACCTGTCCGTTATAATCACAGGCTTCATGTATAGTTGCTAAGTGACGCCCCTGTGAGTCGCACCATGCATGTGCAGAATACCAATTCATAACTTGATTACTGAGACAAAAAGAATGTCCGTTTTGCTTTATTATAACAATTCCTGCACAATTATCATCAGCTTGAACATTTAATGATAATGCACAAAACAACAAACTTAAAATTATTTTTTTCATATTTTTTCCTTTCCTATTCCGTTGCCGGACAAACTTGATCAGAATTTTCATTCAAACTCAAACATGATCCGTAAATAATTCCTTCGTCATTGCCCACTTCAGAACACTTTTTATCCTTCCATATCAAAGAGCAATAACTGTCTTCAAAACATTTTTCCAAAACTTCCATTTTTGGTAAGGTGTTTTTTTGCGAACAAATTGTATAAAAATTATCCATTGGAGTACAAACGCCATAAAGTATACCACTTCCACTGCCAAGACCACTAGTGCAGGTGTCATTTGACCAATTTAATGCACAGTATGTATTTCCGGTGCATCTTTTCTTATAAACGACTTGGGGAGATACAACATCTGACTTACAGATTGTATAAAAATTGTTCATTGGAGTACAAACACCATAAATAACCCCTTCATCATTATTGACATTAATTGTACAACTTTCATCTGTCCAATTTAGGGCACAATATGTACCCGTTGGACAGCTGTCTTGTAATACGACTTTCGGTATCGTAATGTCTTTTTTACAAACAGTATAGTAATTGTTCATCGGAGAGCAAACTCCGCGAATTATTCCTTCTTTTGTGCCTACCGGTGTTTCGCAATTGGTATCTGTCCAATTTAAAGAACAATACGTATCTGTTGGACATCCACCGCGTGTTTGTGAAGGTACCAATACGCCAGTGTCATTGCTTTTATGATATTCATAATAACAGTCTGAATAAACGTCCGAAACAGTCCCTTTTGTATATCTGTAAGAACAATCAGAGTAGACAGCAGAAACGTTTCCGGCTGTGTATTCATATGAACAATCAGACATAATGGCGCCACTTTTTCCGGCAGTATATTTATAACTACAAAAACTGCCATATGGTGTACAACGTTGGGAATTAAAATATTCTCCTTCTTGACAATAGCATCCTTGTACTTCGTCCCATACACCATAGTATTTATAGCAACAGTCGTAATCTTGAATATTTTCTATTTTACTGACAATCGGACATTCCAATACTTCGCACGTTCCTGTTTGTGCGTCAATCACATATCCCCGCGGACATTTACATTCGTTTTCATAATTACATTCTGCCTCGTCAGGACATCCGTTATTACATGTATATATGTTTTGATAATCTTGTGTAAATATAATTTGTGTATCATCAGCGCATATCAACGGGCGTTTTAAATATCCGGCTTCTGTTTCATCTATTTGCCAAAAAGTCATTTTGTCCAATTTATTATTTTCTGCAATCATTTGGCATTCAGAATAACCAACGCCGTTCACAATGACAACGCCTGTTATTTTTCCGTCATTATAAAATCCTTTTTCCACCATTATTTGTTTTGAACTTTCGGGAGTAAAAGTGATACCATAAACCCCATCGTCATTCTTTTCTGCTAATTCTAAAAAAGCAACAGACACATCATGCAACAAAACATTTACGCGATTTTTTGTTTGCGCTCTGGTAATTATCCACAAAGCAACGGCACTCAACAAACCGATTATGGCTAAGACGCATAACATTTCTATCATAGAACGACCGGTAGAAGTTTGTTTCATTGAGCAATTCCAAAAAAAATCGCCGTGGTAAAGGCGACTGGAAGCTGAAAACTATTATCGGAATAGTGCGATTATTAAGTCTGGAACGACTTTATTACACGCCTTCCAGTCCTATAACCGGAAGTTTTTGCCACATCAGTGACAACCGATAAGAGGTTTTCAGACCTCGGGGCAGATACCAACCTGCCTTGATAAGGATGATAGATGAATCAAAATGAATGTCAAGTAAATTTTTTATTTTTACGCATATATTTATAAAAGATAAAAAATCGGTCCTTGCCAAAACAAAGACCGATTCTGTACAGAGGAATGAGAATATGATATTTAAATAATATTAAAAGAAGTATTTCATACCTAATTTAATATCGTTATAGCGTACTTTTTCGCTGACAGTTGAACCTGATATTTTGTCATGGACGCGCGCTTTACCTAAATCAGAATAACGATATCCTAAATCAAGTGAAACACATTCTGTCAAAGCGTATTCCATACCGGCACCCACTTTCCATGCAAAGTTGGATTTGCCCTTTCCATCGACAAACGCGCCATCGTCTGTTTTGTTATAAGCATAACCGATACCGCCTGTTGCGTAAATGGACAATCTGTCCCAAACAGGATAGGCGGTATAAACGTTAACCATTGCGCCTAAAGAATACATATCTGTTTTTTCACTGCCGGAAGCTGAAGAAAACTTTTCCTTCCCCCAAGGACGATATTCTGCCGTTATGTCAGCATCAAAATATTGATTTAATCTGCCACCAATACC
Organism: Alphaproteobacteria bacterium; assembly: GCA_051887975.1. GTDB lineage: Bacteria > Pseudomonadota > Alphaproteobacteria > CAAHEQ01 > UBA3637 > CAAHEQ01. The sequence goes on from JBJFAP010000190.1 coordinate 5,373, forward strand.
GATGTCAAATACGGCCGCTTCTTCAGTGCTTCCCGTACCAATAGCCCAACCGGCATCGATACGACTGTAAGCATGGCTCATTGTCGGCATCATTTGTGCGTTTGCCGCTGTCCCAACCGTGAGAGCAGTTAATACGGCAAAAGTTGATAATAAATATTTTTTCATTTTTAACTCCTTATTTTAATGAACAAGACCATGAAAGTCTAACAAGGGAAAATTAAACTCAAAAAAAGCCGTTTGTCTACAATAAAAAATGGTATTTTTAACAAAAAATAACAATTTATACGATAGTCAGTACGACAATATGTTTTTTTAATTTTTTCTTGATATTATTTTCTTTTTTTCGTAAAATTTAATTGAAAGGTTTAATCTGAAAAGGAGTTTCATATGAAAAACGAAGATATTTTGCGTACCGTCTTAAAATCGGAAGAAAAGTTTTATTGGCAGGTAACCGGATCGGTTGCTGATTGGAAATATAATCCATTGTTTTTGATTTTGACAATAATGACTTTGGGCATCTTTTTGTTTATCGTTAAATTATATCGGCAATATACAACGTATACATTAACTTCTTCGCGATTGATTATCATATCCGGCATTTTGGGACGAAAACTGGATGAAATCGAATTGTTCCGTATCGTCAACAGCATTTCGGAACAAGGTCCGATTGATCGTTTGGCAAATTTGGGAAATATCCGAATCGATTCAACAGATAAAACGGGAATGGTATATATGAAAAAAATCCCCCATCCGCATGAAGTGCGTGATTCTTTGCGTGAAGTTTATATGGCAGCGCGAAATAAGCGCGGCACAGTATTGCTTGAAAACTTCGCATAACAAAAAAAGCACCTTAAAAAAGGTGCTTTTCTTTTTGAATAATCGGATTAAAATTCGTATTGGACACCCAATCCTGCTATGTGCGCACCGGCGTTATAATAGTGAACGTCCGGATTTGGAAGCGTTGAGTCTTTCGAATCTTTGCCTTTGGCATTGCCATCACGCATCCAAACATGAATGTATCCGGCATCTAAAGTCCAATTTCCCGTATGATAGGTTAAACCAACAGAAGCGAATAATCTTCTGCCATCCGGAATACGAACCGTTCTGTTTGTTTCGTGCTTAATA
>JBJFAP010000191.1:0-6477 GCA_051887975.1 Alphaproteobacteria bacterium
GACTGAACAAGAACTTGTTTGACTGTTCCTGCTTTTTCTGCCTTAACCGGATTAAATGTTTTCATCGCTTCCACAAGACATAAAGTTTGTCCGGCACCGACCATATCTCCGACACGTACAAAAGGAGCAGCTGACGGATCCGATGATAAGTAAACAATCCCGACCATCGGTGATTTAATTGTATTTTTTTTGTCGTCTGTTTTGGGTTGTTCGACTTGTGTTGTCGGAATAACCGGCTGTGCAGCAAAAGTCGGAATAACCTTTTCTTCATAGTTGGCAACAACACGAATACGAACGTTTTCGGCTTCATATTCGATTTCTCTTAAATTGTTTTTGTGAAGAAGTTCAGACAACTCACAAATTGCGTTTTTATCAATATTTTCCATAAATTTCCTCTATTATTTATGCGCTTATTATATCAGCAGTTATTAAAATTACAATTCAACTTTTATAACAAATTTGTTAAAAAAACTTGATAAACGAAAGAATATCGCTTATCCTTTAATCTTAAGAGAGGTAATATGTCGCAAGAAATACTGATTTTGCAAGCAATCGGGCTGTATGCGTCCGGCAATATGAACGAAGCTGAAAAACTTTTTCGGCAAGTTGTTGCATTCGAACCGACAAGTGCGCAGGCTTTGTATTTTTTGGGATTGATTGCTATGTCAAAAGGAATCTATGAAGAAGCTTGTCGTCTGCTCTATCAGGCAACATCTTTAGATCCAAAAAATCAAGATTATTCATATTCACTGGCCGTTGCTTTACAAGAGGATGGAAAGATTGACGAGGCAATTGATATATATGAAAAATTGCCTCAAATGGCGGAAAGTTGGAATAACTTGGGTAATATTTATATGTCTGATGGAAATTATGAAAAAGCATTAGAATGTTTCGACAACTCTTTGAAAATAAATAATAAAATGGTTTGGAGTTTGACGAACAAATCCATTCTGCTTCGTCTGAATTCCAATTTGAAAAGTGCAAAAGAACAACTTCGAATTGCGCTTCAAGAAGATGAAAATTTCGTACCCGCACTGTATCAATTGTCTATTTGTTATCGTGAAGAAGGGGATTTTTCAAAAGCTTTGGAAACTATCCAAAAAGCACTTTGTTTGGAAAATGTACCCGATTTTGTTTATGTGGAATACGGAAAAATTTTAAAGAATTTAAAAAAAGAAAACGAAGCATTGGATGCTTTTGAAAAAGCCATTGAAGCAAATCGTTTTTGTCAAGACGCTTATTTTGAAAAAGCTGTTATTTTATCAAAGCAAAATAAATTTAATGAAGCCGAAAACGCATACAGGGATTTATTGCGTATAAACCCAAATAATGAATCTGCATATAATAATTTAGGCACTTTACTTTACAAGTTGGGCCGCGTGAACGAAGCACTTGAAATGTATCGTCAAGTCATTATTTTGAATCCGAATGATATGACCGGATGTTTTAATTTAGCCGTTGCCTTGGAAGATTTGGAAGAATATGAAGAAGCCGCAGGATTATATTTTAACATACTTTCTCATCACAAATTGGAAGACAATGTTCATATTCGATTATCTTCTGTTTTGCCAAAACTTTACGAAAAAGATAAAGACTTGGCGTTGCGTTATAGTGATGGCTGGGTTAAAAATTTTCCACAAAATGCGTTTGCTTTACATACGTTTGCGGCATTGTCGCAAAATGCCGATGATAAGGAAAATGATTTAAAATATGCGCGAAAACTTTATGATGAATTTGCGTTGACATATGAAGATAAAATGAAAGAATTGTCTTGTTTGATTCCGTCAAAAATGGCTGAATTGGTTAAAGAAAATCATTTTAAAAATGCGTTGGATTTAGGTTGCGGAACAGGGTTGTCCGGTGTCGCATTTCATCATTTGTGCGATAAATTGACGGGCGTTGATTTATCCGAAAAAATGCTTGAAAAGGCAAAGCAAAAACAAGTTTATGATGATTTGATTTTGGCTGATATAGATAGCTTTTTGAAAAAAGAAAATACAAAATTTGATTTAATTATTGCAGCCGATGTTTTTTGTTATATCAATGACTTATCTGAAATATTTAAAGAAGTTTATAAAGTGTCAGATGCGGGCGGTATGTTTATTTTTACAACAGAAAAATCCGAAAAAGAGCCTGTTCAAATAACATCATCGGGACGCTATCAGCACGCGATTTCTTATATAGAAGAAAAATTAAAACAAGCAGGATTTAACAACATCACATCACACGAAACCCCTTTACGCAAAGAAGGTTTTGGCGAATGCGAAGGCAATATTTTCGTGGCGAAAAAGTAAATTTTAAAAATTATTGATCGACACAACTCAATCCGTCTGCAGATGCCTTTTTGCCTGTGGGGCAAAGTTCGCATAATTGTGAAGTTTCGTCAAAGTATCGATTTGGACATCTGTCACATTCTTCTTTTGTTCTTGATCTTGCATTCGGATGACTTGCACTACATTCCCAGCAATTATTGTTATTGTAGTACCCAATTATATAGTTATTCCCACAACTGTGACAGTCTGCCGGTGTTGTAACACCCTTACCTTCATTCCCTGCGGGACAAGCCACACATTTATTAATTCCTGTTTGTGTGTCATTTATAAACAATTGCCCAGTTGTACAATTGTGATTGCATGTACCATCGGCGCGGATGGCTACATTTCCTTCTTCAGATAATAAACATAATTCACTTGCTTCATCCCAACAACGATTTGGACATCTGTCACATTCTTCTTTTGTTCTTGATCTTGCATGGGGATGACTTGCACTACATTCCCAGCAATTATTGTTATTGTAGTACCCAATTATATAGTTATTCCCACAACTGTGACAGTCTGCCGGTGTTGTAACACCCTTACCTTCATTCCCTGCGGGACAAGCCACACATTTATTAATTCCTGTTTGTGTGTCATTTATAAACAATTGCCCAGTTGTACAATTGTGATTGCATGTACCATCGGCGCGGATGGCTACATTTCCTTCTTCAGATAATAAACATAATTCACTTGCTTCATCCCAACATCTGTTAGGACATCTATCACATTCTTCTTTTGTTATCGGTACAGACCTGTCATAATATGAGGCATTGCATTCAAAACATTCACCATATCGTCCCAGAAAATAATTTTCTCCACAAACATGGCAATAATCTGCCGTTGTAAATTGTCTTTCATTCCCTACAGGGCACGTAGCGCATTGCCAACTTCCGTCTTTTATCATAACAAATTGACCTGCAGTACAATCATAATTACAAATACCATCATTATTAAATATATTACCTTCTAAAGTTCTTACACATGTACTATTTTCTTCATCCCAGCATCTGTTAGGACATCTGTCGCATTCTTCTTTTGTTATCGGTACAGACCTGTCATAATATGAGGCATTGCATTCAAAACATTCACCATATCGTCCCAGAAAATAATTTTCTCCACAAACATGGCAATAATCTGCTGTTGTAAATTGTCTTTCATTCCCTACAGGACATTCCGTGCAACTTCCATCATTTAATTCCATTCCTTCTTCACACTTTGTACAAACTCCATTTCGACAATATGGTTTTGCAGATGGGCAATCTTTATTTGCACGACACTCTTTTGTTTGTTGTTCTGTATTGCCCATCAATTCTGTATTAAAGAAAAAGCTTATGTCATTTGATGTGCCTTCATTACAAGTATTCGGTATACCATTCGCTTTGATTTCTTCCAACCATTCCACTTTGCGTTTTTTAACTTCTTCACAAACGCCGTATGGCACATTTTTTACTAAAATTTCAAATGTCGTTTCTTTTTCTGCAAAGGCTCTGAATTCATATGACGTTTGTTTTTCAAACTTACCTGCTAAATTCATCCCCTCATCATCATCTGGTAACGATTTAAACAATGCATCTGCTACTATGAAACCGGCCAATCTGACATCTTCAATTAAAGTATTCACTTTGTGTTTGGTCAAGGCGTTGTTTAATCCCCACACACCAACAGCACTTAACACACCGATGATTGCAAGTGTTGCTATCATTTCAATCATAGAGCGTCCAGAAATAAATCGTTTCATCTTTCCTCTTCTTCATTTGACCAAAACAAAACTCGCTTTTAAAAGCGAGCGGATGTTCAAAACCAATCAAGTAATGGCGTGTTTATTCGGCAAAAAGCCTTATTCGCAACCATCCGCCCATACGGCAGATGCGCCTACTGATTATAATAAATCAGCAACTTGATAGAAAGGTTTTGACGCCCTTTGAGTGCTTTAATTCACACCCACACCACGAATCATATCAGAAAATTGAAATTATGCAAGCCTTATTTTTTTGATTCTATTTTGGGCATCCTGTTCCACTTACTGAATAATCGGAAATAATATTATTTTGTGTATCGAATTTAATTTGACAATAGTAAGTTAAATTAACACCAAAATCGTTTTTTTCCGAACTTTGTTTAATGTAAGTCAATACCTGATGTTGTGGTGTTATCGTTTCCATATTAACCGGTGCGCCCCATGTTTCAACCAATTCGGCTTGAGATTTTCCAATCCATGATTGCAAAAAAGAGTTAAAAGACTGATTGTTTTGCTTGCATCCTGAAAGCATAACAAAAAACATTAAAAGCAAATACAATTTTTTCATTTTTTATCCTTTCGTTTCAAAAAATATTTTTTAAACAACGTTTTTTCAATAAAACTTAAGTTCATATAAACCTTGATACACAAACGATTGACAAGGAAAATAAGGTTTTCTATTTCACTTTCAAGTTGCTTTTTGCAATGTGGTTTAACTTATTTTCAAGGAGATAAAAATGTCAAATACACAATTAGGAACAAGATATCCGACTTTAGCTTTTCATACCGGTGGTGCAGGTCAAGCCGATGACGGCATTCCACCTCAACCGTTTGAAACATTTTGTTATGATTCTGCTTTAATGCAAGCAAAAATACAAGATTTTAATGTTGTTCCTTACACTTCCGTTTTGCCACCGGAATTGTTTGGAAATATTGTGCCGGTTGAACAGGTGGAAAGTCAATTCAAACACGGTGCGGTTTTGGAAGTCATTATGGCCGGAAACGGTGCGCGTATCGAAGAACATAAAGCGATCGCAACTGGTGTCGGTATCGTTTGGGGAAAAGATAAAAAAGGTAAATTTATTGGCGGTTGGGCTGCTGAATATGTGGAATATTTTGATACATACATCGATGATGATATTGCCAAAGCGCATGCTGAAATGTGGTTGAATAAGTCTTTAAATCACGAATTGGATTTGCGTGGCGTTCAAAAACACAGTGATTTTCAAATTTTCCATAACTATATCAATATTACGCAAAACTTTGCATATTGTTTGACAGCACTTGGATTTTTGAATTTTGAATATGCTCCTTTGGCAACTCCAAAATTGTAAAATAAAGGGAACGGGCTTTAAAGCTCGTTCCTTACTTTTGAAAGGATGAAAAAATGTCTGAACATAAAACAAAAAATGTGAACACGACAGCTGACAAAGTCGGCGTGCTTGGTTTGGCTGCCATTGTCGTCAGTTCTATGATTGGTGGGGGAATTTTCTCTTTGCCGCAAAATATGGCACAGAGTGCATCTGTCGGTGCAGTCATATTGGCGTGGATCATTACCGGTTTTGGGATGTATTTTATTGCAAACACGTTTCGTATTTTATCGGTTCAAAAACCGGATCTTACAACCGGCATTTATATGTATGCAAAAGAAGGGTTCGGGTCTTATATGGGATTTAATATCGGTTGGAGTTATTGGTTATGCCAAATCTTTGGGAATGTCGGTTATGCCGTTATTACGATGGATGCGCTTAATTACTTTTTCCCCGGAGTTTTTGAAGGGGGCAATAACTTGGCTTCAATTATCGGTGGTTCAGTTTTAATTTGGTTTTTTAATTTTTTAGTTTTAAGAGGAATGAAGCAAGCCTCTTTTATTAACTTAATTGCGACTATTACAAAACTTGTCCCTTTGGCATTATTTATCGTCATTATGGCTTTTTTGTTTCAGTTGGATAAGTTTGATGTTGATTTTTGGGGACAAGCCGTTATGGGAAAAATGAAAAGTCTTGGCTCTGTCGAAGCGCAACTGAAAAGCACGATGCTGGTTACATTGTGGGCTTTTATCGGTATTGAAGGTGCTGTTGTTTTATCAAACAGAGCAAAAAGTCAATCCGATGTCGGTAAAGCAACTTTAATTGGTTTCTTGGGATGTTTATCCATTTATATATTGCTTTCGGTACTGCCTTTTGGTTTTATGAGCCAGCCGGAACTTTCAAAAATCGCTAATCCTTCAACGGCCGGTGTTTTGCAAAAAGCGGTCGGTCCTTGGGGGGCGTGGGTTATGAATATAGGACTTATCATCGCAATTTTGGCAAGTTGGTTGTCTTGGACAATGATTACGGCGCAAATGCCGCAATCTATGGCAGAGGATGGCAGTTTTCCAAAAGTATTTCAAAAAGAAAAGGAAAATGGTTCTCCTTCTGTTTC
>JBJFAP010000192.1:0-6411 GCA_051887975.1 Alphaproteobacteria bacterium
CCTGTTGAAAGGTATCGCTCTGCGGTGCAGGAGTTTGTGAAACAAAAAGGATTTGGTATTAGGGGCGATAAAGCAAAGGTGGGATTGATACATCAAGATGGGAAGTATTACGATATGTATCATTTACCGAAAGGATTTGTGATTAAAGGGGATTTGGATTTTTCAGACCAAGATATTACCCAATTGCCGGATTTATCGGGGGTAATTGTGGAGGGCGATTTTATGTGTTACAGAACAAAAATCACGTCATTAGAGGGCGCACCACAACAAGTGGGCGGATGGTTTGATTGTTCTTATACGCAAATCACATCCTTACAGGGTGGACCACAGAAAGTGGGTGGAAGTTTTTATTGTTCCAATACGCAAATCACATCCTTACAAGGAGCACCACAAGAAGTAAGCGGAAATTTTAATTGTTCCGATACGCAAATCACATCATTACGGGGCGCACCGCAGGAAGTGGGCGGGGATTTTGATTGTTTCTATACGCAAATCACATCCTTACAGGGTGCACCACAACAAGTAGGGGGGAGTTTTAATTGTCGCAATACGCAAATCACATCCTTAGAGGGTGCACCGCAACAAGTGGGCGGGAGTTTTCATTGTCGCAATACGCAAATCACATCCTTACAGGGTGCCCCGCAACAAGTGGGTGGATGTTTTAATTGTTCCGATACTCAAATCACATCCTTACAGGGTGCACCTCAACAAGTGGGTGGGAGTTTTATTTGTTCCGATACTCAAATCACATCCTTAGAGGGTGCACCACAAAAAGTGGCTTGGGATTTTAATTGTTCTAATACTCAAATCACATCCTTACAGGGCGCACCGCAGAAAGTGGGCGGGAGGTTTAATTGTTCCTTTACGCCAATTAAAGATATTGATGCGGAATTGAACAAATGGAAAAGCGGTGCTTACAATGAACCGTCAGCGGATAAAAAACTTTCACCGAAAGCATTACAAGCATTAAGAAATAAAAGGGATCCGAAATGAGAAAAGCAATTGTTTTAGCTGCCGGAAAAGGCACACGGATGAAATCCGATGAATTTAAGGTTTTACACAAAGTCGCCAATCGCGAAATGATACTGCATATTTTGGATGCTGTACGTTCTTTGAACGTGGATGACGTACATGTTGTTTTAAGTCCGGATATGGAACGCGTTGCGCAAAAAGTTGCTCCGGCAAAAGTTGATATTCAAGAACAAGCTTTAGGAACAGCGAATGCAACATTGGCGGGGGCAAAATCCATTTGTCCGTTTGATGGGGCTTGTTTGGTTTTATTCGGGGATCATCCGTTGTTTTATCCGGAAACTTTCAAAAAAATGTTTGAAAAATGCGAATCCGGTACGGATGTGGTTGTGCTTGGTTTTTGTCCAAAAGATCCTGCAAAATACGGGCGTTTGATTATGGGCGATGACGGCTTACAGGCAATTATTGAATACAAAGACGCAACGGAAGAACAGCGCGCTATCGGATTATGTAATTCGGGGGCTATGTGTATCAATGGTGCGTATTTATTGGATTTGTTGCATGAAATTAAAAATGACAATGCCGCAAAAGAATATTATTTGACGGATGTTGTCAAATTGGCGCGTCAAAAAGGATTGAAAGTGGACGTTGAAATCGCTGATGAATTGGAAGTTTTGGGAGTGAATTCGCGTTCCGAATTGGCGGTGGCAGAAGAAAATTTCCAAAATCGTATGCGCAAGAAAGCTTTTGATGCGGGCGTGACGATGATTGATCCGAAAACCGTTTATTTTTCTTATGATACAACGTTTGAAAACGATATTGTGATTGAACCTTGTGTCTGTTTTGGGGTAGGGGTACATTTAAAAAAGGGTGCCTATGTTAAGTCTTTTTCTCGTTTTGAAAATCAGGAGATAAGATAATGAAAAAGTACGTACGTTATATTATTTATGCAATTATTGTGATTGTGATTTTGGCTTTGGTTTTGGCGTTTTGGCATTCCGGTAAAGACGCTTGCACACTTTCTTTAGAAGCTTGCTTTTTAAAGAACAAAGTCGGACATGGTGCAATCGGCAAATTCTTTGCTGACATCGGTTGCGTATGGAATAATATGATTTGTGTCATTAAGGCTTTATTTTAAAGATGCAAGTTTTATTGTCTGATATGGGCGGAACGAACATTCGTTTTGCTGTGATGGACGCGCATGGTATGAGCAATATTGTGCATTATAGGTGCGCCGATTTTCCTTGTTTCGAAAAGGTATTGGCACACTTTTTAAGCACGTTAAAAGCAAAACCTTCGCATTTTGTTTTGGCTGTTCCTGCGCCTGTTTTGGGTGATGAATTGTCGTTTGTGAACAATCCTTGGCACTTCAAAATTTCAGATATCAAAAAACAATTCAATTTTGAAAAAGTGGATGTGATGAATGACTTTGAAGCGCAAGCTTTGGCTGTTTCAAACTTAAAAAAACATCAAATCCTTAAACTTGGTAAAGGCACAAGTGATAAGAAATTTCCATCTGTTATTATTGGGGCAGGTACTGGACTTGGTGTCGGTATATTATTGCCGGATGGAACGCCTTTGCCATCGGAAGCCGGACATATCGGGCTGTCGCCCGCAAATGAAACGGAAGAGCAAATTTTTCACGTTGCTTTATCTCGATACGGCAGAGTTTCCGCAGAAAGGTTGATTTCTGGTTCCGGATTATGCTTTTTATACGAATTTTTTGCGCAAAAAACAACATCTTCAGAGGAAATTTTGAAAAAAGCTTTGAGGGGCGAAAAGCAGGCTTTGCAAGCTGTCTTTCAGATGTTTTCTTTTTTGGGATCTGTTTGTGGCGATTTGGCTATGGCTTTTTGTGCAAAAGGCGGAATTTACCTGTCAGGCGGTATCATTCAAGCGACAGGTGCTGTGGATTTGTTGAAAAAGTCTGACTTTCGAAATCGATTCGAAGCAAAAGGACGGCATCAAGCTTTCGTTGCTGCAATCCCGACTTATGCTGTTATTCAGGAAGATATTGCTTTTGCCGGTTTAAAAAGAGCAGGGGAAAAATATTTTTGAAAAAAATAAAAAAAGTGCTTGCATTGGAAAAAAGAATCTGATATAAATGCTTCTATCCCATCGTTGGGGGTGTAGCTCAGTTTGGTTAGAGCGTCTGCCTGTCACGCAGAAGGTCGAGGGTTCGAGCCCCTTCACTCCCGCCATTATGAAACCGTCCGTCAGGGCGGTTTTTTATTTGGGGCTCTCACCCTAAAGGGTTCTTCAATTCCAACCAACAATTCGGTGCGAACTGCCGTTCTTCCTCATTGGGTTTCATTGCTTTGCGCTTGAAAACTTGCCACAGGCACGTTTTCAAATTGCCATATCTTCGGACTTGTTCCGAATATCCAATCCGCATTGTAATGGATACTCGCAACAAGTGCGAGTATGACACACTTTTTTTCTTCCGTCATTCTCGGGCTTGACCCGAGAATCCACATCCGTATTACAATTCCAACCAACAATTCGGTGCGAACTGCCGTTCTTCCTCATTGGGTTTCATTGCTTTTCGCTTGAAAACTTGCCACAGGCAACTTTTCTTCGCGCAGTCCTTCACTGCAGCGTTGAAGTGCTTGAAAGTTATATGCCATTATACAGGAATGTTTCCAGAGGAAGACCCTGTATTAAGAAAACAAGTTGGGTTTGATTTAATTAAAGCAGAGATACAGAGGCATAGAGATAAAGAAAAGGAAGATAAAGAGAGATATGGAAAGTTTCTTGAATTGATGACAGATTGGGTGAAAGAAAATGATGTATGAGGAAGAAGTAATTGTATCAACTCTGGAAGGTTGTAAGAAAATAGTACCAATTCTTCCTGATATAAACACAGAGGTTGGAGAGGAAAGTGGAACCTTACTTGAGATTGTTTGCGCCTTTACCAAAGATGTAGAAGTTGTGAAGTATTTGTTGGAACAAGGGGCAGATGTCCATCACACCGACAAATATAGTCGCAATGCCTTTGCTTATAGTTGGTTCAATAAGAACCCCTATATGGATGTGTTTATCAATGAGGAATTGAAGAAGTATTGGTTACATCGCTTGCTTTTTTATTCTTTTATGGTATTATATGTGCAAGAAAGGTATACATGACTGAATTATTAGATATTTTTGATGAAAATTACAATCCTGTTGCGCCTTTTCGCGAAAGCAAGGAAATTGTACATAAGCTAGGATTATGGCATCATACATTTCATTGTTTTATGGTAGAAAATAAAGAAAATAAGGTTTTTTTTCAACTCAACAGAAAGAAAAATAACAATTTTAAGCCATTGTTAACTCCGTCATCTGCCGGTCATATTCAATCAGGAGAAAAAATAGAAAATGGAGTAAGAGAAATTAAAGAAGAATTAGGAATTGATGTTGCTTTCTCTGATTTATCCTTTGTTGGTATGCAAAAAAGGGTAGCAGATTATTTTGAAGCTGGCTATCATGATAGGGAATTTATCCATGTTTATATTCTTCCTAAGAGTCTTTTATCCGAACGAATAAAACTTGATAAAACAGAAGTAAATGGTTTATTTTCAATTAATATTCAAGATGGTTTAGATTTATTTCGTGGCGTAAAACAAAACATTATAATATCTGGCATTGAATTAGAAAATGGGGAATACCTACACAAAAAAATAACAGTTTCGCAATCGGATTTTGTTGTACAACCAGAGAATTACTATTTAAATATATTCCAAACAGCAGAAAAAATATGTAAGTAATCTTGTTAATTTGACAGATTTGCCGATTTCCGTATCATCTCTTCCAACTTGTCTGGAGTAACACCATTTTTATAAAAGACATTTTTTAAATCTGACACTCTTTTCCTTTTTAATCTTAATTACGGAAGTATTTATTGTCAATGAAAGTGAATTTTGCTTTTGACAAAAAATATTTTCACGGATAGTGTTGTTTCAATTTGGGATAGTGTTGTTGCCATCAGCGGATAGTTTTGTTTCCGCATCAAATTCGTCAAAGCAAGTAAATCCAATGCGTTCAGAGCTGTTTTTAACGGCTACAATATAAAGATAATACTATTATAATAGAAAAATTTGACACCACTTCTTTTCTTTTTTATGGACAATAGAGCTCTTAAAGGACTTTATAACAAATTGATACATTAAACCGCCAAAAGCCATTATACCTGAAATAAAATAACCCCAGCCGCCGCCTTTTGGCGAGGGGTTGATTTTTGGCAAATAAACACTTACATAACTGGATATTCGTATACATATAATAAGTTATGGAGTTAAAATGTCTTCTGAAATAAAAAAAACGCTTTTACAAGAATATAAAGATTTATTGAATGATATAATTTTACACGGGAAATCTATTAAGATTCGTACAGATGATAATAAAAGTAAACTATATTCAGCATTTTTAAGAAGACAAATAGATCTTGCAGAATCTATTCAGATTTTAGTAAGAAAGAAAAAATATTATGATGCTTGTATTCTAACAACCTCTTTGATAGAAAATTTTATTTTAATAAAATGGTTAATTATTAACAATAGGGTAGAAGATTACATTGACTATGGCTTTGTAGAAGAACTGCCAATTTATTCTAAAGAAGTAGGCAATCGAGACATTATGTTAGAAGACATTCAATCCTTAAATATAGAACGTTTTTTAACAAACAAAAAAAAGAAAGAAAAAGACAAGCAAAATGTTGATTTGCTAAATTCTAAGAATTATACAGCTGAATGGAAAAATATTCAAAAAATGGTAGATGATATAGCTGAGAAGGATATAGCTGATATCAAGTCGTTAAAATTTAATTATGATATGTTGTGTCTTCATAAGCATTCTGGTTCTTATGCTTTGTTGGCTTATGCCTTAAATCACTCTTTTGAAAGTGATGCTATAATTGCTATGGGAACAGTATGTATGGTTCTGTTACATCAATATGCAGTTGTCGTTTGTTCTAACCAATTTAGCACATTGTTTCAACGACAAGTACAGTTAAAGGAAAGATATGATAACCTTATTGCAAAAATAAAACATACAAGGAAAGAAATGCAAAAGAATAATCTTTAATTTTATGCTTTATTTGTTCAAATTCTAATTGCCTTTCGATGAGTTCGTGTTAATTTCCTCTTGACAACCTATACACTTGTCATTAAAATGAGAACAAAACGAGAACATTACAATGACAATGGTAAAGGAACACATTATTGCATTAGTTGATTGTGACTGCTTTTTTGTCAGTTGTGAACGAGTGGATAATCCTAAACTTAATGGAAAACCCGTGTGCGTTACAACTGGCGCAAGCAGCAAAGGAATTGTTGTATCTCGTTCTAACGAAGCCAAAGCACTTGGCATCAAAATGGGGGCGCCTATGTTTCAGTTGGAAGGAAAGTATAACAATGTGCATTACATTCCCGCACGCCATACTCGGTATGGTGAGATTTCTAAGCA
>JBJFAP010000193.1:0-6364 GCA_051887975.1 Alphaproteobacteria bacterium
ATTAAGAAACTTTCCTCATAACCTGCTTGTTTTAAAACATCATACAAACAGTAAGCCTTTGGGAAAAAGCCGTTTCTCGGATGAAACCAATTCGGTTTACTGATAGGTAATTGTATAGGAATACCGCACGTTTGCGCAAGCAATCCTGCCTGTGTCCATTGAGTTCCGTCAATCGGATGTGCGCCGCCAATTTCCGTTTCATGGCTGAAATTTGTATTTTCTTTTGCAATTGCATGTAATTCAGAAATTAAGTCAGCATTAAAATAATCATGCGTTTTTGTTTTTGCAAAGCTGGATTCCATACTTTCCATAAAAATAAGAATCAAGTTCCGCTTTTCTTTTGGAAAGGTCAATTTTGCCTCTTCCGGCTTGACATAATTTTCCTCATAAAAATGAGACGTTTCAAATTCATATTGTGAATAAAGAATCATATCCTTAACGTTCATACGAATTAAAGTCCAAATCAAGCAAAAAACAAACCATAAAACACTTAATGAAAAACGATGTCGATAAACAAAATTTCTAACAGAATCAATTACTTGGATATGAAAACGATATTTTGGGCAAAACAAAACAGTCAGGACAATCAAAATAATAGACGCTGTCATGACTGTATTTTGAAAATAACTGATTACCAATTTTCTTTCAGACGCAAACGGCATATTCAAATGGAACATGATCTGCTCATAAGTTACTTCTCCAAATTTTGATATAACCCAATTTGCTGAAGAAAAAAGCATATACCCAAAAAAGATATTAAATATCCACAAAATTCGCCAATGCTTAAAAAATGGGCTCATCCTTGAATCTCTTTAACAATATACCGTTTTATGAATTGGTCGGAGTGGCGGGATCTGAACCCACGACCCCTACGTCCCGAACGTAGTGCTCTACCAGGCTGAGCTACACTCCGATAAGCGCATTTATACCACAAACAAAAATAATGTCAAGAACTTTTTATTAAAACTTGACTTTTAAAAACAGCTTTACTAAAATTTACACCCGAAGAAAGGCGGTATTATGGAAAAATTACTCTTCTTTTATTGCAATTACCCAAGAATAAAAACCGTATTTTTTCGAAAATTTGGATAATATATTATCTATAATTCGAACAAAAAACATACTTTTTGTTTCATGATTTGATTTTATTCTTTGTTGAACAGAAGAATGAAATATTTTCATATTTTTCTTTTTGAGCAAATCTTCCAGTTCTTGTGTTGAATATTCTTTTTGATACCCAAAATTCCATTTTCCAAAAAGCTGTTTAATTTTTCGTTCTATCACACCAAAAGAGTATTTGTTAGGCGTCATCAAAATTAAAATACCGTCTTTATTTAAAACCCTTAAAGTTTCTTCCAGAGGAATAAACGGATTATCAAAATGTTCAATTAACCCCAAACTTATAGTTGTTGAAAAATGATTATCTTCAAACGGCATTTTGGCAACATCACTTTGAACAAATGTAATATCGTTTTCAAATAAATGTTTGCCTATGTGAATAGCTTCAGAAGAAAAATCCAATCCGACAGTTTCGTTTGGCGAAAAAGCATCTTGAAAAGTTTTTAAAAACACACCATTTCCGCAACCTGTTTCCAAAACACGATCCTGCTTAATATGTCCAATAATTGCTTTTAGCCACAAAACCTTGCTTTCTGCTATTTCAGAACGAAGTTTTAAATTTCCATATCCGCTTTGAGCTTGCTTATTCCAAATCTTATCCCATAACAGGGGGGGCTTAAAGGGTTAATTTCATAATAACGTTGAGAGGTAGAAAAAAAGTGAGAAATAATAAATTGATACAATCCGTCTTTAAATGTTAAATCATCAGGTAATTTTGGAAAAACAGTCGTATTTTCTGTTTCAAAATCACCAGCATTTGAAATATAATAATCTACGTTAGCAGCAGTAATCAATGTTGTATGACCTGATGGCAAGACATAGAAACCATAATATTTTAAATCTTTCAACTGTGCTTGAACTTCTTCTTTTGTTTCTCGAATTGCTGTCTGTTGCCAAGTTTCTCCTGATTCAACATGTCCACCAGGAAATTCCCAACCATGCCTTTTTTTATTAAATGACAAGACCCACCCGCCTTTTTGTGTATCTTTCAGTAAAATCAAAACAGAGTGGTAAAATTTAGGAAACTCTTCTGTTTGGTATAATTCAATTTCGTTTAATATATATTTATTCATACACCCTCCTTTACAATCTTAATTATTACACTTTGATATTATACATTTATGACTATGTCAAGAACTTTTTATTAAAACTTGACTTTTAAAAACAGCTTTATTAAAATTTGGCTCCGAAGAAAGGCGGTATTATGGAAAAATTAACCTTGGAACATTTTATTCACAGTTATGAATGCGGTCCGGACGGAAAATTGCGTTTATTGGCTTTGTTCAATATATTACAAAATATAGCGGATTTACACGCAGATAATCTGGGACTTGGTTATCAAAACTTTATTGGCAAAAATTTAGCGTGGGTTGGTGCTTCTTACGCAGTTCACATCGACAAAAGACCATCTTGGGGCGATAAAGTTGACTTGACAACATGGCCTTCCGATAAAACATCCGTTTGCGCTATTCGCGATTTTATATTGAAAGACAAAGAAGGCAAAACATTGATGACTGCTACAAGTCAATGGGCTTTGATTGACATCACAACCGGCAGACCGCAACCCCTTAAAAGACATATAGAAAATTTAAAAGCCATTCCCGAAAGAGCTTTAAATTCTGATTTTCCAACACTTTCTGTCCCTCAAAAAATTGATTTTGAAAAAAGATTTTATGTTCGTTATGATGACATTGATATTAACAAACACGTGAATAATGCTATCTATCCTGTTTGGGCAAGTGAGGCTGTTCCAAATGATTTTAGGCAATCTCACGAACCTGAAGACATCAATATTTCTTTTCGGCATCCGGCATTTTTCGGGGATGAAATTATGGTTGAAACCCAAATTGACGGAAATGAAACATTACATCATATAATGTCCTTGGACAAAACAAAGGAATTTTCCAAAGTAAAAATTAAATGGAAACAACTGACCTGAAATTTTGACTTGACAAAGATTTTATGATATAATTGTACGGATGGAGGAAAGTTATGCCGAAAAAATTATTAAGTATTCTTGCCGGAATGGGAGTGATGGTAACTCCACAAAAAGCGCCACAACAAACCGATCAATTTACCACTTCTCAAAAACAAAATATCGATTCAGTAAAACAAATTGTTTCCGATGATTCGGTAAATTCATCAAAAGTACTTAATTTAAAAGCTAAAGATATTGAAAAATTAGATAAAGCAACTAAACGCATTAATTTTTGTTTGATGGGAATTGCATACGATCTTTCGACACAAAATCCAAATATGTCGCAAGAACAAATGACAAACCAAGCCGCTGAATTATTACAAAATAAAGTCAATTCTTTTTCTTTAGAACGTTCGGGATTGTATGGCTTTACACAAGATCCTCAAAGCGAAAAATTGCACTTAAAAAAAGTCGATTGGAATAATGCATTAAAAGAATATACACAGAAAAAAATCCCCGAATGGAATAAATTGGCAGCACAAAAAAATTTAAAGCTTCCAGAATATTTATTAAATAACATCAGCGGTGAAATGGTCTGCGGATATATGTACGGAACAATCGCCTTGAATGAGTCATTAACATGTTTTTTGTCTGATAGCTGCAAAAAAGCCGCTTCTGATAATTATAAAAATCAAATGAAGCAAGTCCAACCCTATGAAGGAAATGTGGTCACTTTAGAATTGATGAAAAAACATTTACAAGATCGCTAGTTCCCAAAATACCATCGAAAGCCAAATAAAAAAAGCAAATTCACGATAATTCAGCGACAGCAACGTCTTGAACAATCAATTGTACTTTTTCTTTATCTTTCCAAGAGTCTATGCGTAATTGTCCGACTATATGATATCGTCTTCCCGGTTGATTTTGCAACAACGTATCACCCATAGGTGTTCCTTGAGCTCTGAAACAAACACCGTCAATTTGTCCCCCGCCTTTGCCGGAAAACTTACAAATAATATGTCCGTTTTTCGTAATAATCGTTTTAGCAAGCATCACATCCTGAATGGCAAAAACAGGTTCTTGATTACCCTCTCCATAAGGTTCAAGCAAAGATAACTTTTTCAATAAATCTAACCGAACCGCATTAATATTCAGTACGCTGTCAATAAAAATTTCTTTGGGCGCATCGGCTTCAACATCACATTTTGTTTCAATATATTGTTTCAAAAACTGTTCGAACTGACCGATTTTTGATGTTTGTAAAGAAAAACCGGCTGCCATCGGATGTCCTCCACCACGCAAAAGAATACCTTCCTGTAAAGCAGTAATGACAAGCGTACCTAAATCGACACCGGGGACAGAACGACTTGAACCTTTTGCATCATCACCTTCTATGCTTAAAACAAAACAAGGCAAATTATATTGTTCTTTCAACCGACCGGCAACAATACCGACAACTCCCTGATGCCAATTTTCACCTTTTACCAAAATAAACGGCAATCCGTTTTTAATGGCAGCTTCGGCTTGTTCTTGCGCCTGTGATAGGACATTTCCTTCAATTTGTCTGCGTAAAACATTTAATTCTTCCAATTGAGAGGCCAAATGTTCTGCTTCTTGCGGATTTGTTGTACACAACAGCCGCATTCCTAAATCCGAAGTGCCGACTCTGCCACCGGCATTGACTCTGGGCCCCAAAATATATCCCATATGATAGGCATTGATTTGTTCGTGAATTTTTGATATACGCGTCAAAGCCCTTAATCCTATATTTTCATTGATTTGCGCTTGTTTTAACCCGCTTCGAACAAAAAGACGATTAACGCCTTTCAGCGGCACAACATCACACACCGTACCAAAAGCCACCAAATCCAACCAACGTTTTAAATCCGGCTCTTTACCTTTATAAAAGCCACGTTCCCGCAATATTTTATTGATGGCAATAACCACCAAAAAAACAACACCGACAGCAGCCAAAGAATGACACGGATGATGCGGATCTTCGCCCAATCGTTTCGGGTTAACAATTGCATAGGCATTCGGCAGCCTTTTTTCAGGCTCATGATGGTCAATAATAATAACGTCCATACCCAAAGAAGTTCCGAATTCTATTGGCTCAAAAGCGGTTGTTCCGCAATCAACCGTCGCGACTAATCGAATGCCGGCATCATAATAATCTTGCATTTTGCCTTTATTTGGTCCATAGCCGTCCTCTCTGTCCGGAATAAAAACCTTTACCTGACAACCGACACTTTGAAGAAATAAGTGCAACAAAGCACTGGATGTAGCGCCATCGACATCATAGTCGCCCATAATTCCGATTGTCCTGCCGGACAGAATTTCATCCGCAAAACGTTCTGCCGTTTTATGAACATCTTTTAAGGATTCGGGGTTGGGTAAATCATTTCTTAATGTCGGATTTAAAAAAGAATCGACTTCATCTTCGCTAATGGATTTTGCGACCAATACCCGAGCCAAAACTTCCGGAAAGTCGTATTTTTGGACATATCTTGCGACTAATCGTTCATCAAAAGAACGCAATAACCACTTTTTTCCTGATAAGGATTTTTCAACACCTAACGCAACCATAATAAAACACCTTCTTTTGTACTGCTATGTTTAGCATACGCCGGAAACAGACAAAAATCAAGTGTTTTATTCATATGTTTTTTGACTGGCTGCTTGCGCGGCTTGCGCGGCCGAAAATGAAGATGAAGAAACAATCTTTTGCGGTTCTTGAACAAGCCGACTGTTTAAAATATTAAAAGATTGATTTAATGTTGTTTGCATTTTGCTCAACATAAAATCATAAAAGGCATTCAAATCTTTTGTAAGATGGCTTTGTTCAAGCGTATTTATATATTTTACCTTGTCTTCCGGGTGGGAAAAAAGCAACGGAGGATACCCCTGATTAAGCAATTCATAATTCATCATTGTGCGTGACAATGTTTTATTGCCATCAATAAAAGGTTGGGTAATTACTATATCATAATTTAATTTTAAGATATCTAACACACCTTTTGGGGATTGTCGATAATTTTCTTCCATTTGTTTCATTCGTTCGTATATTTGCTCAGGTCTTGCCGGTTTTATGGCAACTCTGTCCATTCTCACATTGTCAAAACGGTACATCCCACCAAAGTAAATAATCCCATGATAAAGCATTTTATGAACTTGACACATAAAATTCGTTGAAAAAGGGGCTTGTTGCGACAAATTATTCCAAAAAAGTTCCCTAACAGAAGCATCATTTTGTTTTTTCTGCTCAATCTTTTGTTGAATTTCATCTTCTGAAAATCCGACCATTCTAAATTCCCTTGCATTAAGAGG
>JBJFAP010000194.1:0-6254 GCA_051887975.1 Alphaproteobacteria bacterium
TGCTTTGGCTTTCGTTGCTAAAGCGGCAGACGGTTCTGTGCGCGCTGGATTATCTTTATTAGATCAAGCAATTGCACACGGCAATGGATCTGTTGCTGAAGCGCAAGTCCGTGAAATGATAGGTCTTGCTGATAAAGGATCTTTATTTGATTTATACGAACTTTTAATGAAAGGCGATATGCCGGCAGTTTTAAAATTAGCCGAAAATCTTTATAATTTGGGAACAGATCCTTTAACTTTGACGAATGATTTACTGGATTTAACGCATTGGTTGACGCAAATTAAAATTACGCCAGACGTTTTAAAGGACGATATTTTATCCGAACAAGAACGCACTCGTGGCAAACAGTTAGCTGATAATTTATCCATCAGCACATTATCGCGTACATGGCAAATGTTGCTTAAGGGTAATTCTGAAGTAAAATTTTCTGAAAGTCCTATAAAGGCACTGGAAATGTTATTGGTCCGTTTGGCATACGCTTCTGATTTACCGTCTGTTTTGGAATTGGCAGAGCAAATAACAAACGGCACAGTGTCGGAAGCGGCTCAAAAAAAAACTGAAAATTTAGTCATTTCTCCAACACAGGAACAAAAATCGGAAGAATTAAATAAGATACCGGATAAACCTGTTCTACAAAATTTATCTGATGTTGTGAAATTAGCGCAACAAAAAGGAAAAATGCTTCTTGGATTTAACATATCAACTTATGTTCATCCGGTGGAAATGGCATTTGGTAAATTACATTTCAGCGCACCCGATAATGCACCGGAAAATTTACTTCGTGAGATGAAGCAATTTTTAAAACAAGAAACAAATATTGATTGGGATATTGTTCAAACGGACACTGTTGGCGGATTATCTTTAAAAGAACAAGAAAAAAACAAACAAGATAAAGCAAGGGAAAAATTGGCTCAAACGCCTTTAGTTTCCGCAATATTAAAAACGTTTGACAGAGCCAAAATATCAGGATTCAAACTGAACAAGCAACCCGATGAAATTCAAGAGGAAGAAATCATCGAATCAGACGATGTTTAATTTTTTACCATTGCGCATCACGTCTTCCGCCCACTGTGTTCGTGTGTTATCGTCATTGTGCAAAACAAATCCCGTATGCAAAACAAAAGGTGTTTTACAAGCCTTTGTCGCTTGAATAATGACACGTTTGGGAAATGTATTTTTTTTGGGATATAAAGGAATAAGTGTTATTTTTCCCATTTTTGGTCGTAAAATACTTAAAATTTCAGGAACGGCTTCTGTTCTGTGAATAAGAGTCAAAGTCCCTTTCGGCTTTACTTTTTTTATACAAAAATTGAGCCATAAATCAAGCGAAACATTTTGTTTGTGCGCATTTGCCGTTATTACATTTTGCCGTTTCGGATCTTCCGTAAAATAAGGCGGATTCGTAAAAACGTGATCAAATTGTCGTTCTTTCCAATCGTTTGAAGGATTTACAATATCCAGTTTTTTAACATCAATATCGTAATGATTCAACTGTGCGTTTTGTTTGGTTATTTCAATCATTTCATCTTGATTATCAATCGCATAAGCTTTTAAATCTTTCACGCGAGCCATTAAACACAAAACCACAGCACCCGAACCGCAACCGACATCCAAAACGGTTTGTCCTTGTTTAGCAGGAACGGCAGAAGCCAATAAAACCGCATCAGAAGTGGCTCTGTAATCTGATTGTTTTAATTTTATTTTTCCGCCTAAAAAATCATCAATTGTAAAATTTTTATTCATAAGCGCATTATACTTCTTTTCAATAAAAAAGCAATTTTTTTGTAAAAAGTTCTTGTGAAAAATGGTATTTATCGATAAACTTAGTATGTTAATTTGTTTATGAAAGGAGATAAAATGAAAAAATTTTTAATTGGTTTATTGGGAATTGTTCTTTTGACCGCTTGCGGTATCGGGGATACAAACACAACATACAGCCGCGCTGAAATCGGCAAACAAGGTTCGACTTCCATCGGACGCATTATTGCAATGACGCAAATTGAAATTGCCGGTTCTACGGAAGGTGGTACTTTGGTCGGTGCCGGTATCGGTGGTCTTGCCGGTGGTGTTGCCGGAAGTGCTGTTGGCAAAGGTAAGGGTAAAGATTTAATGACAATTGCCGGTGCTGCTGTCGGTGTGTTGGCGGGTGCTGCTGCCGGTGGTGCAGCTCAACAAGCCGCAACAAAAGACACTGCTTATGAATTTTTAATTCAAACAGGATCTTCAAACAATGTCATCTCTGTTGTTCAAACAAATGAATTGGGCTTAAGAGAAGGTGATCAAGTTGTTTTGGTCAAAATGAACGGAACAACGCGTATCAGATCCAGATACACCGGAAGATAAGGATAATTACAAATGAAAAAATTATTATTAATATTGGCTGTTTGTTCAGTTCTGACAGCATGTGCTTTCCATTCAAAGCAACCGATTGATGACAATTATTATAAAAGAACTCAAAGCGTTGAATGGCCTGAATAGGTAAGAAAATGCCGTCAGATTGCGGGGGGAATACGTCCCCCCCTATATATTATGGCATTTTTGCTGTAATTGCTGTCCGGCTTTGTTAAGTGTATTATCAGATTCAGGAAAATTTAAACGGATTACGTAATACAAATCGAAAATAATATTCATACATCAGATATTGATGCTTATTATCCAATGCTTGGATTTGAATTGTACAAGGCCAAAGATTGGGAAAAAGTACGTGAAAATCAACATTTATTGTTCAGATTTTGGATAGCGGTGTAGGAATAACGTTCTGTCCCAAAGGATTCTTCAATCTGTTTGACACTTTGTCCATAGCGTTTTGGAAATAACCCGGCTGTTCCTGATGACAAAGAAATACCAGCGATAGTATCCCCCGTTTTTAATGGCTAATAGCTTATCCGCTAAATCTGGGAATAAATCTGCCACTTTTTTCTTGACATTTATGTTTTTTCTTGTATGATGTGAAAAAAATCACAATAAGAGGATAAAATGACAGTTGTAAAAGTTTGTTTGGGTAGTTCGTGTTACATACGTGGAAATAATGAAATACTTACCTTTTTGGAAAATTATATTCGGCAAAATAAAAAAGAAATGCGTCTTGAATTATTGGGGTGTCGTTGCACAAATGCTTGCCAAGATGGACCGAATATTTTTATAAACGATAAAAAGTATTCCCATCCAACACAGGAAGAACTTCTGTCTGTTTTGGAGGCGTTATGAATATAAATCAGGGAATTGTTTACACGTTATACAATGAGTGTCAGGATTGCTATAAATGCGTGCGTCGTTGTCCTGTGAAATCCATTCGTATTCAAGATGGCCATGCCTGTGTTTTAACAGATAAGTGTATTGCTTGTGGCCGATGTGTTGCCCCTTGTCCCAGTCATGCCAAACGCGTCAGAAATGATTTAGAAAATGTAAGACAATTGATTTTAAGCGGCAAACAGGTTTATGTATCGTTGGCTCCCAGCTGGCGAGCTGCGTTTGCATGTACCTCACGTCAGATGATTGCTACATTGAAAAAGCTGGGTTTTGTTGGGGTAAGTGAAACGGCTCTTGGGGCTCAGGAAGTTTCCATTGAAACGGCGCGTCTTTTGAATCAAAAAGAAAATGGCTTGATGATATCTAGTGCTTGCCCCGTCATTGTTAAATATATTCGCCTGTACAAACCAGAATTAGCCGAATATATCGTACCAGTTGCCTCCCCAGCTTTGACTCATGCCAAGCTATTAAAAAATACATTTGGCGAAAACATATCCGTTGTGTTTATCGGCCCATGTATTGCAAAAAAAGAGGAGTCGGATACACATAAGGATTTAATTGATTATGCTTTGACATTTGAGGAATTAAAAATCTGGTTAAAAGAAACGGACACCTTGATAGCATCGGGGGATTGTTTAGAAGAAGCTTTTGTGCCCACATCTGCGCATGAAGGATCGCTTTATCCGATGGATGGCGGTATGAATGAAACCATCAAAAAAATTGGGGTCAGTGATAAAGTTCACTTGTGCCAAGTTTGCTCATTAGAATCATTTGATTTAGCTGTTGATTCTTTTGCCAAAGAAAATTTAAAAAATCCTATTTTTATTGAAGCTCTTGCTTGTGCTGGGGGTTGCATGCATGGTCCCTGCATTACGACAGAACAAGCTGATGTGAACAATGTTTCACGTGTCTTGCGTCATGTAAAATATCGTAAAAAAATTCCCACAATGCCTGCTGTGGTTGTAAACCAAGACTATATTCCCCTTGCAGTTGAACAAAAAACATATTCAATGGATGAAATTCAAGAGACTTTGCATCGCATTGGCAAATATCTGCCGGAGGATGAATTAAATTGTTCCGGTTGCGGTTACCAAACCTGCCGCGATATGGCAAAAGCTTTGTTAAATGGTGATGCAGAACCGTCTATGTGTGTGTCTTATATGCGTAAATTAGCCACTAAAAAGGCAAATGCCATGTTGAAAAGTATTCCATCCGCCATGGTGGTATTGGATAAAAATTTGCATATTGTAGAAGCAAATGAAGCCTTTATCAGAATGTTTACGGGCGATGAACAAAGTGTTTATTTGGCTGATTTGCAAAAAATAGCGGGAATGCCCATGCAACTTTTTTTTAAGGCAGATAAAGTGTTTTCTTCTGTGTTGTCCAGTGGTAACGGTGCCCATAAAGAGAACTTTAAATTTAACAATAAATCCTATGATCTGCATGTATTTCCGATTGAACAAAACGTCACTATTGGGGTTACGATTGCCGATATGACGGGGGCAAATCGTTCGCATGAAATTGTGGCTCAAAAGGCCAAAGAAGTGATTGATAAAAATATATCAACGGTCCAACAAATCGCCTGTTTATTAGGTGAACACATGGTTCAAACAGAAACGATTTTAAATACCATTGCCAGTGAATATAATGAGGACAGTGAATAAATGTTTATCGATATTGACTGTGCGCAAATAAAAAAATTCGGGCAAAATGCCTATGGCGACTATTTTGTTTCCAAACGGGCAGATAACCAAGAAAGACTGATTGCCGTTTTATCAGATGGCTTAGGCAGTGGAATTAAAGCAAATATCCTCTCCTGCATGACCGCCAATATGATGCTCCGCTTTATAGAAGAAGATATTCCCATTCAAAAAGCAGCCCAAACAATTATGGATTCTTTGCCTGTGTGTCAGGTGCGTCAAATCAGCTATGCCACTTTTTCAGCCGTAGATTGCCGTAGTGACGGGTCAGTTTGGGTTGTAGAAGAGGGTAATCCATCATTTTTATGGATGCGTTGTCATGAAGTGATGGAGCCAGAATATCAAGAATATACTTCATCTAAATTTTCGGATAGACATTTAAAAATTTATCAATTTAAAGCCGAAGTAGGCGATAGGCTTATTTTTTGTTCCGACGGGGTGACCCAAGCCGGCATTGGGACATCCGATTATCCCTTAGGTTTTAAGCGAGAAGGTTTTTTAGAATATATAAAGGAATGCTTGCTCAAGCAATCCAATATATCCAGTACAGACTTATCATCAAAGGTGCTTCAAAAGGCGCTTTCTGTGGAACCTGGAAAGCATGCAGGCGATGATATTTCTTGTGCTGTTTTGTATTTCAGAAATCCACGAAAGGCGATTGTATTCACAGGCCCCCCTTACGACAAAATGAAGGATCGGGAATACTGTCTGGCGTTTAATTTTTTTAATGGTAAAAAGGCCATCTGTGGAGGAACAACTGCCAATATGATTTCTCGTGAACTTAAAAAAGAAATCGTGAATCTGCCCCAAAAACAATCTGGGGATTTGCCCCCTGTTGCAGCGATGGATGGCATCGAATTAGTGACGGAAGGTATTTTGACTTTAACACGTGCAGTAGAATATTTGGAACGTGAAGAATTAAATCATCAAGATGCAGCTGGTCAGTTAGTTGATTTTTTCTTGAGTACGGATATAATAGAATTTATGGTTGGTGCTATGTTAAATCAAGCGCATTATGATCCTTCATTGCCAATTGAAGTTGAAGTCAGAAGAACTATTATAAAAAAATTAAAAAAACTTTTGGAAGAAAAATATTTTAAACAGGTAACAATTCATTATATATAGGAGAATAAAATGAAAAAAATTAAAGTACAAATTTGTCAAGGAACAACCTGCTATGTTATGGGTGGAAACACAAACAAATCCATGTTAGATACCTTGAATGAAAAATATGGGGATAAAATCGAAATCACATCTGTCAGGTGTTTTGAAATCTGTCATAAACAAGACTCTTTTTCCAAAGC
>JBJFAP010000195.1:0-6202 GCA_051887975.1 Alphaproteobacteria bacterium
CCCCGCATAGCGCCAATCGCCACCGCTTGCAGATATTTCATAATTTAAACTTTCAGGACCTGCATTGCCGTCAAAAAAGCCAAGCGTATAGCCTCTGTTTTGTAAAGTCGATAATTCCGCCATATAAGCATCGGGTTTCCAATTTTTCGGATCTTTTACCCAATCATCAATCGCTTTTCGATAAGCCCTTGCTGTTACAGAAACATAATATTCAGATTTATTGCGTCCTTCAATTTTAAAACTGTCCAATCCCACATCCAACAATTCGTTTAATCTGGGCATCAAGCATAAATCACGCGAATTCATTACATAAGCCCCGTGATCATCTTCGTCAAGTCGCATCAATTCATTTGGTCTGTTTTCTTCTTCCAAATAAACTTTATATTTCCATCTGCAAGTATGTGCGCAGTTTCCTTTGTTCGCACTTCTGCCCGTTAAAAAGTTAGATAACAGACACCGCCCCGAATAACTGATACACATTGCGCCATGTACGAAAACTTCAATTTTAATATCCGGACATTTTTCGCGAATGTCACGCATTTCCTTTAAAGGAACTTCTCTGCCCAAAACGCATAACTTTGCGCCTTGTTTTTGCCAAAACTGAACCGTCATATAAGAACAGACATTGGCTTGTGTGGATATATGGCGCGCAATGTCTGGGCATATTTGCCCTACATAATCAAAAACGGCAGGATCGGCAACAATCACTCCATCCGGCTTTAAAAATTGCAACATCTTCACAGCTTCCGTTAAACGTTCCAAATCTCCATTGTGCGTGAATAAGTTTAAAGTCAAATAAACTTTTTTACCTATGCTGTGCGCATAATCAATTCCTTGTTTTAAATCAGCCGTTGTAAACCCGCTTTTAGCGCGCAAAGAAACAGATGGCAATCCGCAATAAACAACATCTGCACCATACATAAAAGCGGTTTTTAATCTGTCCAAAGTGCCTGCTGGCAGTAATAATTCCGGTTTTGTCATTAATGAGCCTCTTTCCAATTCTTTCCAACACCAATTTCCGCAATCAAAGGAACAGGCAAACGGACAACGTTTTCCATTACATTTTTTACCACTGATTGCATTATATTCACTTCATTTTCCGGTACGTCAAAAACTAATTCATCATGAACTTGTAATAACATTTTTGATTTTAATCCACGTATTTGTAATTCGTTTTGCATTTTAATCATTGCCATTTTTATGATATCCGCAGCGCCGCCTTGAATCGGTGCGTTAATAGCAGCACGTGAAGCAAAACCTTTTGTTGCTTGATTTTGCATCCCCGAAATATAGCATTTACGACCAAAGGGCGTTAAAACATAACCGTTGTCCGATGCAAATTGAATGGTTTGATCCATATATGTTTTAATTTCTTTATATTTTTCAAAATAAGAGTCTATATAACGTTTGGCATCAGTTCTTGATATGCCAAGTTGTCGCGCTAATCCAAATGCGGAAATGCCGTAAATGATGCCAAAATTGATAGCTTTTGCCTGCCGGCGAATCATCGGATCCATTCCTTCAACAGGGACACCAAAAATTTGAGAAGCTGTCGCGGCGTGAATATCCAAGCCGGCCGCAAAGTCAGATTGTAATTGTTTGACATCGGCAACGCAAGCCATTAAGCGCAATTCCACTTGGCTGTAATCTGCGGACATCAGCATATGCCCTTTGGGCGCTATGAAAGCAGAACGAATTAACCTGCCGTCTTCTGTCCGAATAGGAATGTTTTGTAAATTCGGGTTGTTAGAAGATAATCTGCCTGTTGCCGTCATTGTTTGAGAAAAGGTCGTATGAACTTTTCCGGTTCTGGGGTTAATCAATTTTACCAAAGAATCTGTATAAGTTGATTTTAATTTGTTATATTGGCGATAATCCAAAATTTTAGAGGCTATTTCAATTCCGTTTTCAGCCAATTCTTCCAAAACATCAGAATCCGTACTCCAATTTTTACTTTTAGCATTGCGTTTGCCACCTTCAAGTGCCATTTTTTCAAATAAAATTTCCCCTAATTGAACGGGCGAATTAACATTAAATTGTTCGCCTGCCATATCGCAAATTTGCTTTTCCAACATGGTGATTTTTTCATTAAAGACGAAACTTAATTGCTGTAATGCGCTTTTATCGACCAACACGCCTTCATTTTCCATTTGCGTTAAGACTTTGATTAAAGGGCGATCAATGTTTTCGTAAACATTCTTTTGTTCAGAAGTTTCAAGTTTTTTTGACAAAACGTGATATAAACGCATTGTCATATCTGCGTCTTCTGCCGAATAAGATGTCGCTTGTTCCACAGGTGCTTCATTAAAAGTAATTTCGTTTTTTCCGGACTTACAAACTTCGGTATAAGGAATCATTTTTTCATTTAAAAAAAGCAAAGCCAAGTCATCTAATTTATTACTGTGCGACATACCATCCAAATCATAAGACATAACAATGGTGTCTTGTAAATTATCATCCGATAAATCAATACCAAAGTTGGTGTGTAAAACCTTTAAATCAAATTTTATGTTATGCCCGATTTTTGTTATATTTGAATCGGCAAGTAAAGTCAATAAATGTGTTTTAATAAATTCTTTTGATAACTGCTGTGGGCGAACGATATTTGCTGTTTCAAATAATCCTAATTGTCCGGATTCGGGCAATTTTTTTTCATAATGATTGATTGGAATATAACAAGCTTCCCCTTCATTGACACACAAAGATATTCCTGCTATTTCAGCTGTTTGGCTGTCCAAAGAATTTGTTTCGGTATCAAGAGCTACAAAACCGGCAGTTTTAATTTTTTCACACCATTTTAAAAGCGTTTTTTCATCCTGTACGCATTCATATTTTCGTTCAATTTCAGGACGAATAATTTCTTGTGTTGATGTATTTGGTGTCATTTTATCAAAGCCAAATGACGGCAACCTTGCCAACAATGCTTTAAATTCCATTGTTTCTAAAAAAGATTTTATTTTTGCCATATCAGGCGAAAAACAACAAAAATCATTGATTGACTTCGGTAATGGCGCGTCTGTTGCTAAAGTTGCAAGTTTTAAAGACATATAAGCATTTTGTTTGTCTTGCGCTAATAAGTCATGTTTTCGTCCGGTAATTTCGGATAAGTGTTCATAAATACCGTCCAAAGAACCATATTGGATAATTAACTCTGCCGCTGTTTTTGGACCAATTCCTTTTACACCGGGAATGTTGTCTGTCGAATCGCCCATTAAAGCTTGAACTTCGACCACTTTATCAGGAAGTACGCCAAACTTTTTGAATACATCATCATGACTGACAAAGCGTTTTTTCATCGGATCATATACTGAAATTTTCGGGGGATTCATCAGTTGCGTTAAATCTTTGTCTGCTGATACGATAACAACGTCATATCCGCATTGAACGGCTTGTTTTGCATAAGAAGCGATTAAATCATCTGCTTCATATCCTTCTTTTTCCACAGACGCGATTCCCAAAGCGTCAACGGCTTTTCGAATTAAAGAAAATTGAGGAATTAAATCAGCCGGCACTTCTGTGCGATTAGCTTTGTAATCAGGGAAAATGGTGTTTCTGAAATTCTTTCGATCCGTATCGAAAACAACAGCCATACAATCGTTCGGATTTTCTTTGACAAAGTTCATCAGCATTGATGTAAATCCAAATACAGCATTGACAGGTGTATTATCCGAAGCCCTTGTCATTGGAGGTAAAGCGTAAAAGGCTCGGTAAATATAACCCGAGCCGTCAATTAAAAATAAACGCTTTGTTTGTAATGTCATTTTGCTTTAAAAATCCCCGTATAGGCGATTGCACAATGGTCAGGACAATAAATTTTTCCGGGTGCAACACGTTCTCCACAAAAATGAAAATTCGGATCTTTGGGATCGCCTTCAGGCCAACGGCAAGAATTTGGCTTCAAATCCACCAAAGCAACGCC
This sequence comes from Alphaproteobacteria bacterium, assembly GCA_051887975.1. Taxonomy (GTDB): domain Bacteria; phylum Pseudomonadota; class Alphaproteobacteria; order CAAHEQ01; family UBA3637; genus CAAHEQ01. Next base: position 3,920 of record JBJFAP010000195.1, read on the forward strand.
TTTATGCTTTTTGGATTTGTGTATATTGATTTCGGGCGGTAATGGTTCTGACTTGAAAACTGGATCCTCTGGAACAGATGATGAAAGAGAATCGTCTTTTTCAATATCAATATTTTTGCGAATGGCTTTGTTCGTCATACGTTTAACACTTTCGTGTTTTATGGGGGACGGTCTTGATTCCAACCCCAGACGATGCGCTTTGCCGACAACAGCATTCTTGCTTAATCCAAGTTGTTGACCGATTTCCATCGTTGTCAAACCTTTATTCCAAAGTTTTTGTAATTCTTTTACTAATTCCGGTGTCCAAGCCATTTTTTTCTCCTGTTTCAAACAATTTCCTGTATAATAAACAAAATTTTATCAAAAGTCAAGCAAGAACGGTGTTGACATAATCATCTTTTTTTCCATAAACGTTTTTTTCAATTCATCATCAAATCCTTTTAAGGATCGAACATCTGCTAAACTTGCTTGGTGCATATGCGCGATGGTAAGAAAAATCCTTCTGTAAAAAGAATTTTCAGGCAATTTTAAAGCTTCACGCGTTAAACGGACAATTTCATGGGCTTGTTCCGAAGACATAGTTCTGACACGAAAAGCTTTTACAATGCGATCGCACTTTTGTACATAATCGGTTTTGGACATATTTTCTTTTTTAAGTTGTAAATCCAACCAACCATCTGTATCAATTTTTTCAAAACGATTTACCAAAGACTCACAAGGGTTGACCAATGCATCTAATAAAAGGTTTTGATCTTTGAAATCATATAACATAGCGTTTCTTCTTTTTTCGCCTTGTGTACCGTTGCCTAATATCTTGAATTTTTCTAAAAGATTTATTACAGATGCGACATCCGATGCCGTAATTGCATTTTTGTTGTCGATTTTTGGTGTGTCTTTATCAGTTTCTTGCATCATTGAGAATAAAGCATCATCTGGATTTATGCTTGACGGAAAAACACTTTCCATTTTTATCGGATCACTGATATCCAAGACCATAGGAATGCTTTCGTGATTATGCTCTGCTTCTTGTTGCGCGGCAAAGGAAGGCCAAGATTCCGGCATCAGTAAAGGGTAATATATAGGGTCAAGATACTTTAAATGTGTTTTGGCATATTCTGATAGTTCGGGCGGTAAGCGCGTTGGAAGTTTTCTTCTCCATTCGACAATACCCGGCATCATACGCACCTTTTCGGAAATGGAACGCATCGATCCCACCATCGGCATAATATATTGATGATATTCAACCGGAATGGAAAAAAGCATTTCAACCAACATTTTTTCATTGTATGATGGATTTTTTTGAATGTTTTTTATCATATCATCCATATTCATTTGCGGAAGTTTCGTAAAATCAAAATCTTCTTGCGCTACACAAGGAAGGCATAAAAAGGCGAATAAGAATAATAATAAAAATTTTTTCATTGACTATCCACTGCTATTTTGAAATTTAAAACAACTTCACTTTCTGCCCCGACAGTAATATCCCAATATATTTGATTGGAATTTTCCTTTTGACTTTTTAAACTTTCAGATAAAATACGCCATCCATTCGGCAGATATTGCTTATATCTGACCACAACAGGTTCAGTTTTAGCGTTGGCTATTTTTAATTCAAATTCAGCTTGCGAGTTTTTGGAATCAATCTTTTTAAAGGAAACCCTTTTTCCTGTTGCCGTTATATCGAAATCTTCGCCTAAAGTCAAACGAACGACTCTGTTTTTAGCGGTGTGATTTATTCTGTCTTCTCCGACAAAAATCAAGCGACCGGACGAATCTTTTTGATAAACGCGCACTGTTCCTTTTGGTAAAGGTTCACCTAAATGATTTTGTGTGGAATTGACAAATGACAAGTACATCGTTGGCTTTTCATTTTCAAACGTGGATTCTGAATAATAATTTAACAAAGATGAAAATTCATATGTCTTTTTTGATTGTATGTTCTGTCCTGAAAGTAAAGACACTTGCTTTGTTTGATTGGATAAAATATCTGTCGGACGCTTTAATGTATAAAGGTAATAACCTGAAACAGATTCGGATTCCATAGCCGCATCCATCGTATTCATACGAACAGCACCGGCTTTCATTGCATTTCCATACATTTCCATTCGAGGACGGACGATATTAACATCTCCCGCCACCAATTGTAATCTGGCATTATAGTAGCTGACTTGTGTGTTGTTTGTCAAAGTAACTAAACCATTTAAAGTCAATTCTTCGGCTGGGGTTATTTCGGCAACATAATCTGCTTCCCAAGAAAGTCCGGTTGTTAAATAAGATACTTCC
>JBJFAP010000196.1:0-6160 GCA_051887975.1 Alphaproteobacteria bacterium
AGCGGCATTTAATCCTGCTTGATGCAAAGCGTTTTTCATTGCTCGTAAAGCACCGCCGTTTCCGGGGGCAGTAATATGGTAAGCATCCGAACTTGCCCCATATCCAACCAATTCGCCATAAATTTTTGCACCTCTTGCTTTGGCGTGTTCATATTCTTCTAAAACAACAGCTCCTGCGCCTTCGCCAATAATAAATCCATCTCTGTCTTTATCCCAAGGACGAGAAGCTTCTTTGGGTGTTTCATTATAATGCGTGGATAAAGCGCGCGCTTGCGCAAAACCGGCAACAGTCATTGGTATAACAGCCGATTCGGATCCACCAGCAACCATTACATCAGCATCATTTGAACGAATAATGCGTGCCGCTTCACCTATACAATGAGAACCTGTCGAACATGCGGTTGCAATACATGTACTTGGTCCTTGAAGACCTTTTTTGATTGAAATATGTCCTGCAATCATATTGATAATCGCAGATGGTATGAAAAAAGGAGAAACTCTGTGAGGGCCGGATTCACGCAAGGTGTCAGCCGTTTCGCAAATAGTCGTCAATCCACCAATGCCAGAACCAAAAACGACTCCGGCTCTGTTTTTTTCTTCTTCTGTTTTGGGTTCGAATCCGGCATCTTGTAAAGCTTGTACACCGGCATAAATTCCATATAAAACAAATTTGTCTATATGGCGTTGTTCTTTCGGAGGTATAAAAGAATCCGGATTAAATTGTCCTTCGTCTTGTCCCCAAGCAATCTGACCGGCAATTTTCGATACGTAATCAGTTGTGTCAAAAGAAGTAATTTTTGATATACCGCTTACCCCATTGAACAGATTATTTTGATTTTTTTGAATTGTAGATCCCAAAGGGGATAAAATACCCATACCGGTAATAACGACTCTGCGCATATTTTTTTCCTTTTTTTTGTTAACGTAAATACACCGCAAGCGCTTCGTCTGTCAGGTTTCCCATCGAGAACAAGCGCTTGAGGCAATTATGCAATGACTAATTAAACAGATTTTTCAATGAAATCGACAGCATCCTTAACTGTGCGAATCTTTTCAGCCGCATTGTCAGGAATAGCACAACCGAATTCTTCTTCAAAAGCCATAACCAGCTCGACAGTGTCGAGGCTGTCTGCGCCTAAATCATCGATGAAACTGGCATCATCTACAACTTTAGATTCTTCAACACCCAAGTGTTCAACAACAATTTTTTTTACGCGTTCAGCAATATCACTCATTTTTTAATTCCTCAATTTATTAAACCAAGCATTGCAAAACTTTCGTTTCACAAAGATTCTTTTTTTCAAGAATGCTCACGTTATACCACAAGAAAAAATAGTTTGTCAAATATCTTTTTTAAAAGAAACCACTTTTCATTTTAATTTCTTGCCTTTTAAAGAAAATTTCTTGAAAAATAATATTGGCCGATCATAAATCGGATAATTTTTTTTACTTTTTTTTGATAAAAATATTGACAAAAGAATGTTTTTATGATAAACCTTCAATATATTTTTTTTTCGAAAGGGAAACATAATGGCGAATTTGATTGAAGAATATGACGAAAAGAATCGTATAAAAAGATATTTCACTTTGAGCCGTGGCAATTTGGTTAAAGAAGAAATTTATGATGAAGAAGGTGCTTTAACCACTCTGAATCAATACGTATGGGATGAACAGGCGAAAAAAAGCGTTTTATGCGTCAGTTTTTCCATGAAAGATGGTCAAAAAAACGGCGTTTGCAGTTGGTACAACAGATCCGGTGAAAAGGTAAAAGATTGCGTTTATGATCATGACGTTTTGGTTAGCGGTTATCGTTTTTACGCGAATGGTTTTCTTTTACGTGAAGAAAATTTCTTACCGGACAAAAGGACAAGACATGGGTATTTCAAAAGTTATTATCCGTCTGCTAAAGAAATTGTGCGTGAGGAAGGATTTTATCAAAATGGACGCAAAAAAGGTGTTTGGAAAAGCTATACTAAAGACGGTGTTTTAATTGCGAAAACAACATTTTTGTATGATATGCGTTTCGGATTGTATGTGTCGTACTATCCGGATGGAAAAGTAAAGGAATGTGGCTCTTATAAAGGTTCTTTTAAAAATGGCGCATGGACATATTATGCGGATGATGAAAATTCGTCAGTTATCAAAAAAGAACAATATAAACAGGGTATGTTATCCGGCAAGTGCACAGAATGGTATCCGAATGGCAAAACAAAGATGGAATGCGACTATGTTAAAGGAAAAATGGATGGTCGTTGTTACGAATATCGCGAAGACGGTTCTTTGGAAAAAGATATAAGCTATACAGCCGGAAAATATAACGGACATTGCTGTACTTTTTACCCTAACGGCAATATGCAATTGGATGCCGTTTATAAAGACGGCGTTCGATGCGGACAGTATTGTGAATACCATGAAAACGGTAATGTAAAAGTAAAATGCAATTATAAAAATGGCGTTAAGGAAGGCGATTTTTTTGTATATGATGAGCAGAAAAATTTAATTTGTGAAAGCCATTATATCAAAGGATTGATTCGCGGTCATGAAAAACACCATTATTCCGATGGCAGTTTGAAAAAAGAGCTAATTTATTTTAAGGGCAAATTGAACGGACCTGCTGTGCAATATTACGAAAACGGACAATTGGCTGCACGAGTAAACTATAAAGAAGGCAAGGAAAACGGTCCATATAAAAGTTTTTATGAAACAGGAACTTCTAAGGTAAAAGGTTTTTTCAACATGGGCGAAAAGCTGGGGCGTTGGAAGACGTATCACCCGAATGGCGGAATCGCAAGTTCCGGACATTATGAAAAAAACTTACAAAGCGGAACGTGGTTATTTTATTATGATGACGGACGCTTACAAGAAAAAGCTGTTTTTGAAGCTGGCGTAAAAACTGAAAGTAAAACATACGAGCTGGGAGAAGGTCCAAAGCGCATAAATACGCACAAAAGTGGCGCAAGACCGGATGACAGAGAAAACCAAAAATCTTAACGATAAAAAAAGCCCACCCGACCGGATGGGCTTTTTCTTATATTTTGCGTCTCTGTTATTTTGCGTCTCTGTTATTTTGTGACTCTGTTATTTTGCGACTCTGTTATTTTGCGACTCTGTTATTTTGCGCCTCTGTTATTTTGCGCCTCTGTTATTTTGCGGCTCTGTTATTTTGCGCCTCTGTTATCATATGCAAAAAATCAAAATTGCGTGCGATTTGTGAAAATGCAAAAAATCAAAATTGCGTGCGATTTGTGAATATGCAAAAAAAATAGCCCTTAAAATATAAAAAAGCGCAGGAAGCTGGGCAAAAATGACTATCCCAAAAGGGGCGTTTTTGTATTGTGCAACTAGGAGTACAGAAAAAACAACAAAGAAAAATCCTGTAAAATAAAGGATTTTTGCGTTTTTTTATAAAATTGTTCTTGACGAATTTTTTTTATGCTTTTATGCTTGAAATACTCTGACAAATAAACATCACTTTTGATAGAGTGAGTTTGTCAGGGAAAAGCTTGATAAGAAAGGAAAAATATGATGCTTTTTGCTTTTGTTTGCTCAATTTTTGGAAATGTTGGAAAATACTTACATTCCCGTCTTTTGTGCGGGCAAAGTGCAGATTCGTTCCAAGTGATCACAAAAAATTTTAAAATTTTAAAGCCGAAACGCAAAATGATGCAAACGGGACGTAGTATGTTGGAAATGATAGGCGTATTGGCTCTTATCGGCATGTTGACGATATTGTCAATCGGTGTGTTGCGTTTGCTGATGAATAAAAGACAGGCAAGCTTAATTATACACGATGCTTCGATTGCGCACATGGACAGTACGGATATGGCTTGCGACCAAGAATACCACACAGTGAACTTTGATAAAGAAAGCGATGCGATATTTGAATCATATTGCGATGCCAAACAGCACCGATATGTTCGCGCATCCGAAATAACGGACGGTGTATGCGTACAAATAAAAGCGCAGGAACAGGAAGGAAAATTTGTTTTGTACGCACAGGATGAATATTCAAAGCCGACTTGTCAAGACGGCAACAACGTCATTTTATTTGCTTTTGACGGCACACCGGCACCGGCTTTGGATTGTGAAACATACAACGATTGTCCGGCCGGTGAAAAATGGGTATGCTCGGCAACAGATGGCTTTTGCGAAGAATGCGCCAAAGGTTATGTTGCAAATTTAGGTTATGACGGATGCGTTCCTGTTGCTTGCGACAGCCTTGTTGAAACTTTGTGTTCTGCTGATGATGGGGGAAAGTGGTGTTGCCTTAAAACATTATTATGCGGACAAACAAAAGACGAATGTTTGGAAGCCTGTCCGAATGCGACGGATACTTTTTGCACCAATGATGAAGGGGCGTGGTGCTGTGAACAAGGCTTTTCTTGCGGTCGTACAATGGGGGAATGTTCAGATGGTAAATGCTGGGCAACATATAAACAAGAAGAATACGAAGCGGATTTATGCGAATTATCCTATACGCAATCACCGACGGGTTCGCTTTGTCAAATAACGTTTTCGGATGATGCATCAACTTTAACGGTTGAACAATATGATACGTGTGGGGCAGGTTCTTATTGTTATATTTCATATAAAGATGACGCGCGGTCGGTTGCGGTTTCAAACAATTCAACGGGAACGCTGTATGGACGATGTATTCCAATGAAAGAAGTAGTTTCTTTGTACGGATATACGATGACGGAAACAATCCCGTGTCCCAGAACGCATTATTGTTACGTTGCATGGAAAAATGAAGAAAGGACACAAAGCATTGAAAATTCTTCGACTGGGTCTTTATATGGTAAATGTATTCCGTTAAAAGAAGTGGGTACATTGTATGATTACCGCTATACGGAACAAAAAACTTGCGGACAAAATGAATATTGTCGCTTGCAATGGGCATCAGATGAATCGTGTGATCCGGTGGAAAACGCATCAAAGATTATATACGGCGTTTGCATACCATTGTCTGAAAGCGAATACACCTGTCCGTATCAACAATAAAAGAAAGGAAGAAAATGAAAAGACAGACAATTCTGTTCCGTCATTGTGAAGCGACAGCGAAGAATCCACAAAGAAAGTCATCTTTGGACTTGATCCGAAGATCCAATCCGTACAGATTCTCGGGTCAAGCCCGAGAATGACAAAGAAAGAAATATATAAAAAGAAAGGAAGAAAATGAAGAAAACGATATTGGCAATTTTAATGGCGATGATGATGACAACAACAGCATATGCGCGATTGGAAGGGTGCACATCGGAAAACGGAGGCGTGTTGTTTCAAGGGGGGAACGGACAAAGTTATTGTGTATCGCGCATACAAATGAACTGGTGGAGTGCATTTTCATGGTGTAAAGGCGTGGGGGGAGCGCTTGTAACCATAGATGATGCATGCCCCGGAACGGGATTTGATAAATGCACCAATATTGCCGGCAAGACAGGAGGTTCTGCATGGCTTGCAAGGCCTTACAACTCTGATAGCGCATATAGCGTGGATGCAAGTTCTGGTAATTTCACCCCCAACTACGCTCGTAGCATCACCCGCTCCGCTTTATGTTATTAGTCCCCGCTTTTAAAAACATACGAAAAAACAATTGTCATTCTGAAGCAATAGCGAAGAATCCACGAAAAAAACAATATAAAAAGAAAGGAAGAAAAATGAAGAAAACGATTTTAGCGATTTTGATGGCAATGATGATGGCAACAACAGCATATGCTCGCTTGGAAAAATGTACATCGGGAAACGGAGGGGTGTTGTTTCAAGGGGAAAACGGACAAAGTTATTGTATATCGCGCAGACAAGTGAACTGGTGGAGTGCATTTTCGTGGTGTAAAAGTGTGGGGGGAGAGCTTGTAAACATAGATGATGCATGCCCCGATACGGGATTTGATACATGCACCAATATTGCCGGCAAGCAAACAAAGGTAACAGGTTCTGCATGGCTTGCAACGCCAAACAGCTCTAATAGCGCGTATATCGTGAGTGCAAGTACTGGTTATATCAACGTCAACTACGGCCCCCGTAACGTCACATACTACGCTTTATGTTATTAGTCCCCGCTTTTAAAAACATACGAAAAAGAAATAAGAAAGTCATCTTCGGACTTGTTCCGAAGATCCAATCCGCATTTTATGGATACTCGCAACAAGTGCGAGTATGACAA
>JBJFAP010000197.1:0-6144 GCA_051887975.1 Alphaproteobacteria bacterium
ATCGGAAAAACAAAAGAATTTTTTGAAAATGATGGCGTAAATTTATATGCTCAAGTTCTACAACTTATTGAAAATCCATCAAATATTGAAGACATTTTTGCTTTAGCGGACAAAGTCGCAAAGAATGAACAAATGTATGCTCTTTTGAAAGATTTATTGCTTTTCTGTATTTTGCAACAGGTTAAAAATCAAAATACACCCGAAACAAAAAGAAATGCCTTAATAAAATTTTGGGATGAAATAAATAAGCTTTTTTATGACACGCAAAATCTTTATCTTGATAAAAAATCCGTTATTATTGAAATTTTATTGAAAGCAGGAAAAATAAAATGATTATAGACAGCCATTGCCATTTAACCTTTGATGATTACGGGGATGATTTGGAAAACGTTATAACGTCTGCACAAACATCGAATGTCGGAATGATTTTAAACGTTGCTACCAACAAGGCTGAATATCCGCAAATGATTGCTTTAGTTGAAAAATATCCTTTTATTTATGGGGCTTTTGGTATTCATCCAGATTCGATTAATATTGATAATATGATAAAAATTGAAGAACTGTTGGAATATTTACACCATTTAAAAGTCATTGGAGTAGGGGAAACAGGGCTTGATTATCATTATGAAACAGTTGACAGAAAATATCAGCAAGAAGCTTTGATGATACATATAGAAGCCGTTTATCAAACGGGAAAACCCCTTATTGTACACACCAGAGATGCTGATGATGACACGATTGCTATTTTATCAGAGGCGATGTTGTATAAGCCCTTTAAATGTATGTTGCACAGTTTTTCGTCATCTGAACGTTTGGCAAAAAAAGCTTTAGATTTGGGATTTTATATTTCATTATCAGGTATGATTACTTTTAAAAAAGCGGATGATTTACGGGAAATTGTCAGAAAATTGCCGTTAAATAAGTTGTTAATAGAAACAGACTCTCCGTTTTTAGCGCCTGTTCCTTACAGAGGAAAGAAAAACGAACCGTCTTTTATCACAGAAACACTTAAAACTTTAAGCCAGATAAAAAATGTATCGGAAAAAGAACTTGAAACAATATTGGAAACAAACTTCAGAACTTTATTTAATTTAAAAGAAGGGTAAAATGAAAATTATTATTTTAGGGTGCGGCCCAAGCTATGGAATACCAACAGTCAGAACAGGATTTGGATATTGTGATCCGAACAATCCTAAAAACATTCGTTCACGGTCATGTCTTTATTTGGAAGAAAATGGCACTTCTGTGTTATTTGATACACCGCCTGAATTGCGGTTGCAACTTTATAAAAATCATATAGAACAATTGGATGCGATTGTTTTTACGCATATGCATGCAGATCATACAATGGGGATTGATGATGCCAGAATTTTTACTTTTAATGATGCCGACCGGCATAATGTATTATCTTTGCCCGTTTTTGTAAACGAACTGGACGAGGCGGAATTTCGCGAAAGATTTGGATTTTATTTGAAGCCGATGAATTATCTTGGTCAAACAAAATCTGTTTTTGATTTATCAACAGTTAAAGCCGGAACACCCTTTAAAATTCAAAACTTGACATTGTTGCCGATTGCACAAGATCATGGAAATACACAAACGCTAGGATTTAGAGTAGGGGATTTCCTTTATACAACAGATTTAAAAGACTTTATCGATACAGACCTGTCCCAATTTAAAGGTGTTAAACTTTGGATTTTGGGTTGCGTTACGACACACGAAAACAATAAGCACATTTATTTGGATAAGGCCATCGAATGGTTTAATATCGTTAAACCTGAACGTATGATTTTGACCCATCTAGGGGCAAAAATGGACTATGACACCATTACGGCTTTATTGCCAAAAGGAATGGAATTAGCTTATGACGGTATGCAAATCAGCCTTTAAGAGCTTTTGAAACAGTTTCTTCCAAATTAACCGATAAATGCTCTGTCTTTAAAATGCGTTCCAGTTGTGCACGCATTAAAGCTTGCCTTTCTTTACTAAAATGCTTCCATTCACACAAAGGATGTACCAAACCTTCGGCAATTTGCGGATTAAGATCATTTAATTTAATGACATAGTCAGCCAATAATTCATAGCCTTGTCCGTTTGTTTGATGAAAAGCTTTTAAATTTTTTGAAAAAACGCCAATTAAAGAGCGCACTTTATTCGGATTAGTAATCACAAAATCTTTTGTTTTGGTAAGTTTTCTTACTGTTTCAATGGTGTCATCTTCTTCAACAGATGCTTGTAATGCCAACCACTTGTTGATGACAAGCGGATCATTTTCATAATGTTTGTAAAATTCATCCAAAGCTTGTTTTGCATAGGGCAGGTGATTATGTACCAAAGCAGACAATGATGCCATCGTGTCTGTCATATTATCAGATGCTTTAAATTGCTTTGCTGGCAAATCAGAAAATTCAGGTAATAAAGATAAATACCCAAGCGCCACATTTTTCAAAGCTCTATGGTTTGCTGCCTTTGGCGAAATATCAAACGTTGTTTGTTTTGATAATGTATCGTAAATTTCTTTTAAAGTCTGTTTTGTTTTTTGTGCAAACAATGTACGCAATTGCTTTCTTGCCGATAAAACAGCATCCACATCAAATATTTCCATTTTGTCACCAATATATGAGGTTGCCGGAAAAACAATAGCTCTTGCTACAAAAGCAGGATCCGTATCCTTTTTATTCAAATAGGAAGCAAAAATATCAGTTAATTTTTCAAAAGCACCTGTTTGCTTTGTTTTTACTGCATTTAAAATTGTCTTTAAAGCATATTCTTGACCTATTTCATAGCGATTAAAGGAATCCGTATCATAACAGATTAAATGTTCGGTATCTTCCAATGAATAATCGATATTTAACGTAATTGGCGCGGTAAATCCGCGATTGATTGAAAGAACAGGCCGACTTTCAATATTTTCAAAAATAAATTCTTGCTCTTTTTTATTAAAAATCAATGTGTTATTAACTATTTCTTTACCATTTTTATCAATTAAACCCATTGATAACGGAATCATAAAAACAGCGTCAGAATCTTTAATGCTTTGCTTTAGCAATATCTTATAAGTATTTGTTTTTTCATTATAATCATAAGAAACATCAACAACAGGTCGACCGGCGACAGAATACCAGTTCATAAATGGTTTTAAATCAAAATGATTTGCATCTTCGATACATTTAACAAAATCATCTATTGTAACGGCTTGTCCATCGTGGCGTGAAAAATAAAGATCTGTTCCACGTCGGAAGCCATCCCATCCGACTAATTTTTCCTGCATTCTGATAAGTTCTGCCCCTTTTTCATATACGGTAGTTGTATAAAAATTTTCAATAGTTGCAAAAGAATCCGGTCGAACAGGGTGCTTTAACGGACCATTATCACTTGGAAATTGATATGTTTTTAAATAATCCACATCATCGATTCTTTTCACAACAGCAGAACGCATATCAGCGGAAAAACTTTGATCTCTATATACGGTAAAACCTTCTTTTAAGGATAAATTGAACCAATCACGCGCAGTTACTCTGTCGCCACTCCAGTTATGGAAATATTCATGGGCGACAACGCCTTCAACAAATTCATATACGCCATCCGTTGCTGTGTCTTGATCTGCCAACAGGCAAGAATCATTAAAGATGTTCAAACTTTTGTTTTCCATAGCACCGGCATTAAAATCGGGAACAGCTACGATACTGAATACATCTAAATCATATTCTCTGCCGAATTTTTCTTCATCCCAACGCATAGCGCGTTTCAAACAATCCATTGCATAATAAAGGCGATTTTCTTTTCCTTTTTCGCAATAAATAGACAGGGCAACCTTACGTCCCGAACAAGTAGTAAAAGAATCTTCAATATGTCCCAAATCGCCAGCAACAAGCGCAAATAAATAAGAAGGCTTTGGAAAAGGATCTTCAAATTTAACGGTATTTCCCACGTCTTGTATTTTATTTCCGTTTGACAAAAGCACAGGGTATTTTTGTCTGTCAGCATGGATGACAACAGTGTATTTACTCATCACATCAGGGTGATCCAAAAAGTAAGTAATGCCCCGAAAACCTTCCGGTTCACATTGTGTACAAAAAATGCCGTTTGACATATAAAGCCCCATCAGCCGCGTATTTTCAGCCGGAGCTATAATTGTTTCAATTTTTAACTCAAACGGTTTATCCGGCAAATCAGAAAGAATTAAATTGTTATCAACAAGCTGATAATCTTTTTTATCCAATATGTTGCCGTTAAGCGCAATATTTACCAATTTAACATCATCTCGACCGTTCAAAAGCAAAGGTTTATCTTCGATTTTTTCCATCGACATCGTATTGACAATGCGCGTTTCGTGCGGATCTAATGTAAAATCAAGATGAGTTGTTAATATTTTATAAGAGGGTGCTTGATAATCTTTTCTGTATGTTAATTTCATTTTTGTACCTTTTCTTTAACCTTTTGTGTATTAACGTTTTTTGTTTGTTGCTGCGCTAATTTATTTTTCCAATAAAGCGCACGTTCTTTATTAGCAGGAATTTCCTCCGTTCCGGCATAAATAGAAATCAAAGTTGTTATTGCATTTTTATGCCCTTTTTGAGCTGCTGCTTCGTACAGTGTTAAAGCTTGATATGGTTCAGGCTTTCCGGAATATCCTCTTTCCAACCAAACGGCAGACGCATATATTGCTTCGATGTTTTCTTGTGCTGCGGATAACAATCCCCAATCCAAAGCCTTTTTCTTATTTTGTTCAACACCTTCTCCTCTATCATAGAGCAACGCCAACTGATATTGCGCTTCTTTTAATCCAAGGCGCGCAGCGTTTTCAAAATATGTAGCGGCTTGTTTTGGGTCTGCTTTGTTTTTGCCATTTTTGCCTTCCATTTCCATTTGCCCCAAAATGAAAAAAGCATTTGCATTTTGATTTTGCGCGGCTTTTCGCAAATGTGCTTGTGCCGATGTAAATTTTTTATTCTTCAGGTCGACTAAACCTTGTTGCATATGCTCTTCTTGCGTCATTGTAGCACTTTTATAAATAGGAAATGCGACCAAAAAAGAAAGCAATAAAATAAAAAATCCTAAAAGAAAAAATAAACGCATTGGTTTTTGTTTTAAGCGCAACATAACTAATCTCCATTAAAAAAACTTGCAAACAAACATAATATAGGATATATTTAACACATTATCAATGAAAAAGAAAGCATTTTTTTATGGAAAAAAACTTTATTTTTAAAAATTATCAATTTGATAAAAGTTCATATAAGTTGTCTTTGTTTTATAAATATGACAATTACTTATTTGAAGAAGTTATATCATTTCCTAAAAAAAATAAAATTTTGTCGCAAGAAAAACTTAATGCACTTGATAAATGCTTTTTTTTATTACATATTGCGGCCGGCATCAGTTATTATAAAGCATTCAAGAATCCGCAAATGAAAATAGAAACTGGCAATTTGACAAAAGAGCAAGCACATTTTTTTAATGATTTTTATTATTATGGTCTTGCACAATTTGCTGCTACGAACAAATTAAGCCTTTCTTTTGATTTTCCATATTCTGATAAAATCGTTCAAAGCCCTTATGATTTTAAACTATCAGAAGATATTTTTGTCCCTGTTGGTGGCGGAAAGGACAGTTGTTTAACGATGACGCTTTTAAAGGAAAACGGCTTTGTGCCGACTACATTTTCTGTTAATTCAGCCCGTCCGATAGAAGCCTGTAAACAAATTTCGGGACTTGAAGATATAACCGTTCATCGTCAAATAAGTCCTGTATTATTAGAAAATAATGACAAATTTTTAAACGGGCATGTGCCAATTACCGGCATTATTGCGTTTATTTTGCTTGTTTGTGGTATTTTGTATGATAAACGTTATGTCGTCATGAGTTGCGAATCATCTGCCAATGAAGGAAATTTTGGCGATGTTAATCACCAATGGAGTAAATCTTTTGCTTTCGAAAGTTCCTTTTATGAATTGACAAAGCAAATTGTGCCGAATTTTCGGTATTTTTCTTTATTGCGTCCATTAACGGAATTGCATATTGCGAAGCTTTTTGCAACTAAATGTTCTGCCTATTTTGATGTTTTTACAAGTTGCAATCACGCTTTTCACATAGATCAATCAAAAAGGTTAACGCATTGGTGCGGAATGTGTGATAAATGCC
>JBJFAP010000198.1:0-6083 GCA_051887975.1 Alphaproteobacteria bacterium
GAAACAGAAACAACTTCTTGCATAATAAACTCCTTACTTTTTATAAACTTTCAACTTTTCACGCAATGCTTCATTTATCCTTATCGGATGCATAGAAGCTTTACTGATAAACGCCAAATGCACTTTTAAAAGCGCAACCAAATCCCTTCCTTTTGTAATGCGCTGACATAAAACAGCCGTAGCAGCCCCCAATTTTTCGACACTTGTACGAACACGCAAGGTATCTTCCAAAAATGCAGGTCTGACATAATCGATTTCAATCCGTGACACAACAATCATTATATCTTGATCAAGCAATTCGGCATTTGTCATCCCGAGTTGGTGTAAAAATTCCGTTCTTGCGCGTTCTGCATATTTTAAATAATTTGCGTGATAAACGATACCGCCAACGTCTGTATCTTCATAATATGTGCGTAATGTAAAATAATGATTCATTTAATTTTCCTCATCAAACAATGTCGGCACAACAGTAGCCGGACGCAAGCCCAAATGCGAAAAACCAATAGCAGTCAAAACACGACCGCGAGGTGTTCTTTGGACAAAACCTTCTTGCAAAAGATATGGTTCAATAACTTCTTCAATCGTATCACGTTCTTCAGACAATGCCGCGGCCAAAGTATCGGCACCGACAGGACCTCCTGCATATTTTTCACCAATACAGCGCAAATAACGCCTGTCCATCATATCAAGTCCCATTTTGTCAACATCTAATTGACTTAATGACAAATCGGCAATTTGCTTATCAATTATTTTCTTGCCGGCAACAATGGCAAAATCCCGTACGCGTCTTAACAATCTGCCAGCAACACGCGGTGTTCCTCTGGAACGTCTTGCAATTTCAACAGCACCGTCCGGACTGATAGCAATTCCAAGTAATCCGGCCGCACGTTTTACAATACTTGTCAAATCTTCAACATTATAAAAATTCAATCTGACCGGAATACCGAATCGGTCGCGCAAAGGTGTTGTTAAAAGTCCCGTTCTTGTTGTTGCACCGACTAAAGTAAAAGGAGGTAAATCGATTCGCACAGAACGCGCCGCCGGTCCTTCTCCGATAACGATATCTAATTGGAAATCTTCCATTGCAGAATATAAAACTTCTTCAATCGTTGAATTTAATCTGTGAATTTCATCGATAAATAAAACATCGTGAGGTTCAAGATTTGTCAGGATAGCCGCCAAATCTCCCGCTTTCGAAATCATGGGACCTGATGTAGGGCGAAAACCGACTCCCAATTCTTTGGCAATAATCTGTGCCAGTGTTGTTTTTCCAAGTCCCGGAGGACCGGCAAGCAAAACATGATCCAAAGAATCACCTCGTGTCTTTGCAGCCGCAATAAAAACCCTTAAGTTATCACAAGCTTGCTTCTGTCCCACAAAATCACTTAAAGTTTGCGGACGAATCGATAAATTAAATTCTTCATCTCCTGATTGTTTTTTCGGTGTAATAATACGTTCCTCAACCATTTTTCTTTCCTATTTCTTTTAATGACATACGAATCAATTCTGATGAAGATAAATCCTTATTTTCAGAATAAACAGAACCAACAATTAAACCGGCTTCACTTCGTCCATAACCCAAATTAACCAAAGCAGAAATAGCATCTTCAACATTGGAAGAAAATGCTTGATTTTCCCCTGTTAAAGATGGCATTGCAAATTCTGCTGCCGATAATGACGCGGATTTTCCTTTTAATTCTGATACAATTCGACTTGCAAGTTTTGGGCCGACACCGCTTGCACGTGTGAATGCTTTTGAATCCGCGGTGGCTAAAGCGACAGACAAATCATTTGGTGATAATGCCGACAAAATGGCAAGTCCGACCTTTGCGCCAACACCTTGAACACTTGTTAGAAGCAAAAAGCTTTCTTTTTCTGCCATATCGGCAAATCCGAATAAATGAATAGCATCTTCCCTGACCAATGTTTCAATAAACAATGAAGCATTTCCCCCTTTTACGGGCATCATAGACAACGTTCTGTTTGAACAAAAGACGCGATAGCCGACGCCATTGACATCTAAAATCAAAAAGCCGTCAAACAATCCGTCAATTATTCCCGTTAATTTTGCAATCATATGTATTCCTTTCTTAAAACTTATCATATCAAATCATAAAAAAAAAGAAAAGAATTTTTATTATAAACTACTTGTTAACCAACTTACCCATAAAATGTATTTAACTTTTAGCATGTCTGGAGAGTAAAATTGGCGCAAAAAGGAACAAATATCAATATGAAGTCATTACTTTCATCATTTTTTATTGTGATGAATCGATTCGTTTTTGCGTTTTATGACGAAGGATTGACACAATGAGTGAAAATAATTCAGCCCTTCACGATTTATTGACACAAGAAGAAATTGACGCGTTATTAAAAGTCGATAATAAAAAGTTGTCGGATTTGATTAAAGTTTCGTCTGATCGGAAGAAATGTCCGACTTTTGAAAAAAATATTAATTTATTTGCGCGTTTACTGATTACAACCATTCAAAACTTAACGCAAACAGATGATATTTCTATTGAATTCAAAGACATCACTTTTAGCCTTCTGGGCAATTATTTAGATTCGTTAGATTCGTCTTCCGTACTTGGATTATACAGTCTTTCAAACTTGCGACAAACTTGTTTAATTGCTTTAAACTCTGACATTTCTTATACGCTTATTGATATGTGTCTTGGTGGACGCAGAGGAACTGCCGCCTTACCGGTTATGACGCGACCATACACACAAATTGAAAAAAATATTTTAAGTACTTTCTTTACGAATATTGCCCCCAATTTAAATGATGCACTCAAGGAAAATTTTATTTTTGAAAATCTGAATACGACACCAAAAACTGCATTGATAGCCTCTCCAGCTTGCGAAATTGTCATTGCTCACATTAAAATAACTGTTGAAAATCGAACGGGATTATTGGAATTTGTCATTCCTTCGCATCTTATCCAGCAAATGTACGAAGAGCAAGAAGTTCAAAATACCCCCCCTGATATGGCAAACGCCTTATTGAATGTTCCTGTCGAATTAAAGGCTGTATTGGATAAAACACAAATTCCTTTTTCAAATGTACTTAAATGGAAAAAAGGTGATTTATTGCCGCTATCTTATTTTGATGAAGAACCGATTGAAATGATGTGCGCGAATCAAACATTGTTCAAAGGTTCGTTGCATGTAAATAAAAAAATGTTTTTTATCAGCATCGATAAAAAGAAGGAATCGTAAATGGAAAATTTTACAAACTGGTGTATCATTGTTTTGCTTATTATCGCCATTTTATATGCCTTAATTTTAAATTTCAGGCTTTCTTCTTTTAAGAGCAAAAGGAAAGAAATTCAAAAAACCATTCATTCATTTAATCAGGTTGTACAAAATGCAGAAACAACGCTTTCTCAAATACAAAAAAGGACGCAAAATATTGCCGAACAATTAAAAGAAGAAATCAATAAAGCCACTCAATTACGTGATGATTTAGTTTTAATTTTAGACAAAACCAACCACACAACAAAAACGAACTATACACCAAAAGAAAAAGATCCGGCAATAAAACAAGAAAAAGCCAATGGTGCTTTTGCAAAAAACAAACAAATACAACCCGTCAATTTATATCAATCTGACGCAGAAAAAGAATTGTATATGGCTTTACAAAAATTAAAAGAAGAATCTTAATTTTCCTTTTTGACTTGCCCGATTAAAGGAATTTCTTTAATTGCTTCGATGACTTTGTCCAAATGTTCTTTATTTTTGACATCAACGTCCATCACAATTTCCATAAAGCCGCCACTTTTACCAACCGTGCTTAAATGCGAGATATTGCTGCCTGCTTTTGCAACTGCCGTTGACAACAACGCCAATGCACTGGCTTTATCGGCAATTGTCAATTGCAAACGAACAGGAAACAAGCTTTCCGAAGACACAGAATCATTCCAGTCAATATCAAGCCAACGTTCCGGTTCTTTTTCGTATTTTTTAAGCATCACGCAATCTGCTTTATGAATAGCAACACCCTTTCCTGTCGTAACAATACCCACAATCTTATCTCCCGGAACAGGGTGGCAACATCTGGAATAATGCAAGGCAATTCCGGAAACAAGCCCTTTTATCAGGCTGTTTTTATCTTCTTTCGGCAATTGATGAGTCGTCTTACGCTTGAAGATACCGACTACTTTTTGTAATGCAGACCGTTCGGCAGGATAAATTTTATAAAAAACATCGCTGGCTAAAACAATACCTTCGCCAATCATTACATATAAATCATCGACTGTTGGCTGTCTGAATGCAGGTAAAATTCCTTCAATTTCTTTATCATTAAAAGTAATTTTATGTTCTTTATATAGATTTTGAATTAAGCTTTTACCAAGTTCAATGAATTGCAATCTTTTTTGAGTACGGATAAAACGACGAATCGCAGCTTTTGCTTTTGCTGTAACGACAATTCTTTCCCACTCTTGAGAAGGACCTTGCGTTTTGGAAGTCAATATATCCACTTGATCCCCGTTTTGTAAAATTGTCCGAACAGGCTTCATTTCCCCGTTAATTTTTACACCGACACAATGATCCCCAATATTAGAATGGACAGCATACGCAAAATCAATTGCAGTTGCACCTCTGGGTAAACTGAACAAATCTCCTCTTGGCGTAAAGCAGAAAATTTGGTCTTCATACATTGAAATTTTCGTATTTTCCAAAAATTCATCAGAGTTCGAAGAATCATTCAACAAGTCCAACAATTCACGCATCCAACGGAATTTTTTACCATCAACAACCGTTCCTTGCTTATATTCCCAATGCGCCGCGACACCAAGTTCTGCTACTTGATGCATTTCTTTTGTTCTTATTTGGACTTCAATTCTTTGTTTAAAAGGACCGATAACACCGGTATGCAAAGATTGATAACCATTGCTTTTTGGCGTAGAAATATAATCTTTATATCGTCCGGGAATCATCGGATATTTTGTATGAATAATTCCAAGGGCGTGATAACATTCTGCCACAGACGAAACAACAATTCGAAATGCCATAATATCGCAAATTTGCTCAAAAGAAATATTTTGCCTTTGCATTTTAAGATATATCGAATAAGGGCGTTTTTCTCTGCCATACACTTCTATATTATCGCCAAGTTCTTTGACATCATCCTTCAGTTGCGCTTCAATTTTCGGGACTAAATCGCCCCCTCTTTCGCGCAAAAAATTCAATCGGGTTTGTATGGATTGATAAGCATCCGGATGTAAATATTTAAAAGCCAAATCTTCCAACTCGTCTTTCATCTTATTCATACCGATTCGTTCTGCCAGCGGGGCGTAAATATCCAAAGTTTCACGCGCAATTCTTTGGCGTTTTTCTTCCTTACAGTATTGCAAAGTCCGCATATTATGCAACCTGTCCGCCAATTTAATTAAAAGGACACGAATATCCTCACTCATTGCCAAAACGAGTTTACGAAAATTTTCTGCTTGTTTGTTATGTTCTGATTGGGCTTGAATTTTGGAAAGCTTTGTAACGCCTTCCACCAAAGTTGCAACTTCTTTACCGAACAGTTTTTCTATATCTTCATAAGAAGCTGCCGTATCTTCAACCGTATCGTGCAATAACGCTGTTATAATGGTTGCATAGTCCAATTTATATTCGGTTAAGATACCGGCCACTTCGACAGGATGGGAAAAGTACGGATCACCCGATTCGCGCTTTTGAGATCCATGCATTTTAACGGCAAAGACATAGGCGCGATTTAACCCAGCTTCATCCGCATTGGGATCGTAAGACTTAACGCGCTCTACCAATTCAAATTGCCGAAGCATCTCCCCTTTCCCTTCGGCAAATTATGATTCTTCTAAATTATCCGTTACTTGAAAAGCTTCTGCTTCTGAAAAAGACGGCTCATCAGCCAAAACTTCCGATGTAGCTTCTTTGGCTTCTTGGGCATATTCATCCAAACCGGCCAATTCCGCATCAACAGCTCTTAAATCCTCGTCTTGAGAAGACATTGCCTGCATAGGTGCATTTTTCTGGAAACCGGCAATCAACATATCATCAACATCTTTAATACAGATTGTTTCGTCTGCGATTTCGCGCAAAGCGACAACAGA
>JBJFAP010000199.1:0-6080 GCA_051887975.1 Alphaproteobacteria bacterium
CATTTTTCTCCCCCATATTCTTTTTATCTGCCGTTATCGTTAGAACGAAACATATTGGCAATGACACGACATGTCTTGTCATACATCTTTCCGCCACATTTAATCGGTGCACCCAATATGACTCCATATTTACTACTAATTCTTGTCCACTTGACATCCAAAACGCGATCTTTACGATCGTTGACGGCTTTGTTCAGTTCCTCCATTAAATTTGGATTAACGCAAAAGTCCGCACCCAAAGAAAGCGGTGAATTATTCTTGGCATTTTGTATAGTTACATCCGCCCCGTTATTGATAAGCATCTTTGCAATTTCCGCATTTCCTTTTCTAACAGCAAGATGCAAAGCCGTATTGCCATCTTTTGTTTGAGCATCCACCAAAACACCCTTTGCCAACAATTTTTCAACCATCTGTTTATCGCTGTTTGCAACCGCATAATGCAATGCTGTAAACAAATCTTTGTCTTGTGCATCAAGATTGTCGCTATGATCTGCCAACCAATCGGTGTATGTCTTGTCTTTACGATGAATAATACTTTGCATTAACGCCGTTTGACCATTTTTATTTCTTGGTTCATCAACCTTTGCACCGGCTGCAACAAGCATTTCACCAATGTCTTTATTCGCATTTTCCATATTGACCATCAACAGTGAATCCCCATTGGCGTTTTGCGCATTCGGATTGACGCGCAAACGCATAAAATTTTCAACCAAATTTTTGTCTTGCGCGGCAACAGCTTCAAAACACACAATACTTGCGGACTTACCCTCTGGTGTAATTGGTAAATCTTGTTCAATCCATTTCTTAACAGTTTCTTTTCTGCCATCTATTCCAGAGTTTTCGAAATCATTTAACACATCCAGCGGAATGTTATACACAGGATCAAAAGCTCCCTGTTTTTTATTGGCATCAATGACTGTTCCCATTTCAATCAATCGATTTAATTTCTTAAAATCAACATCGTCTATATCTTGTGCATATTCATGCTTAAAAGCTTCAACAGGTTCTTGCCCGTTTTCCATCGTCATACCTTTTGCCATCATTTGTGTGGAAATTTCGCGAATGATTTCCTTTTCTTGCGGTGTTGTGGCATTTTCCATTCTTTCACATAAAAGTGTCCAAGGACGTTTGCCATCCTTGCCTTCAAGGTTAATATCAACACCACCCCTGAGCAACATATTCCGAACAAATTTTGCATATACAGGATCAGGCAATCCCTTAATTGCTTCATTTAATAATGTATCACCGCCGTTTGCCGGATCGAATTTGTTCCAATCGATAGCATCTTTTGACACCGTTGCTATATAATTAAATGTTTCAAAATCTTTATTTTTAATAGTCATTGCCAACGCAGAAGGTTTTCCGTCCGTCCATTCATTAAGCTTTGCGCCGCGTAAAGCAAGAATTCTTACCATCGGCTTATCCCCGCGTTCAAGAGCCTTTTCCAAACCTCCGTTTTTGGCAAGTTCATTCATATCAACCTTTGTCCAGATATTTTTCTTTGTTTCTTCAAACTTTGCTTTTTGTTCGGCATTCCATTTTGAATGAGCAGAAACGACATAATTTGCACCGTTTTCAATCAAAAGCTTTGCGGCCGCTTCATCGCCTTCACGAAAAGCCATAGCCAATGGGGATGGTAATTTATCTGTTTCCGCCACAGCCACTGGTGCTGATGATAAATCCGTTCCCTGCTCCGTTTTTGCCCCTTTTTCCAACAACTTTTTTAAAATATCAAGTTTTGAATACAACACAGATAAATATAAACCGGACTTTCCGTTTTCATCTTGTAAATCAAGGCAATCCGAATAAGATGCTATCATACTTTCAATTTCAGCTACAGTTACATGTTCCCAATCAATTTTTCCCCAAGTATCTGCCCATGTCGATGCCATATCAAATTCTCCTTTTCATCAGCAACAAAGTTTTAAAACGCATTGGATTATACATCATTTTTACACAAATGTCAAGCAGTTATATGTTCGTTTTCTGATTTGCATAAAATTTCTTTATCATAAGTTTGATTCGCCTATCAAGATGGCGACATGCTAATGCTGATATTTTCTTCAGCGATAGCACATTTGATGTAAAAAATAAACAAAAGTCAACACCTTTACGTTCAATTTATAATCCGGTTCTTCAACATTCTGCAACAACTGTATTACAGAGTTTTTTAAAACATCTAACGTACATTGATTGATATATGTTTGTCTTGCGTTTTTACCTTTTTCTGACAAAACAACCGAATATAATAGCTGAATTAGAAAAAGAAAAATACAAGATAGAAGACTCTTGCAAAACAATAAAAAAACCGTCCCAATCGGAACGGTTGTTTGTTTTGGTACAGCGTGCTTTGCGAACACCGAGCCAAACACGCGGAAGATTTCAAAAAGTTAGCGTTGGAAATTGATGAGTTGTATCGTTTAATTGAGAGCCTTTCCTTTCAATCACAATTTGAATAAGTCATCTAAACCGGCCCTTAGGACCGAAAATTATATTTTTATTTTGACTATACCAAAAAATGTCGTATACTAGATGTATAAGGAGTTTATGATGCCATATGAAAAAACAGAAAATTTATTAGATTTAGCAATTTGGATGCAATCAAATCGCGAAGGCATTGGTCTTTCTGATATAATGAATCGTTTTCATGTATCAAGACGAACGGCTGAAAGAATGAGAAATATGATTGTTTCTCGTTTTATTCAAACCGAGGAAATCGAGGGAGATAACCGTCAAAAAAGATGGCGTATTCCTCAAGGGACATTAAAAGATTTTATTCAATTTTCAGCAGATGATTTAGCCTGTTTGAATTTGGCAAAAGATGCATTGGAAAAAGAAAATTTAACGGGTAAAGCACGGCAGTTGAATAATATTATTGAAAAAATTACGGCCTCAATTAAACCGAATACCCTCAGAAAAATAGAACCAGATGCTGAAGCTTTGCTAGAAGCACAAGGTTTTGCCCATCGTGTAGGCCCAAGAATCAAAATCAATACTGATTATTTAGAGATTATAAAAGAAGCCATTTTATCTACCAAGAAAATAAAAATAACGCATAATGGAAAAACACAAATAGTTGCGCCTTATGGCTTCTTGTATGGCAACAAACATTATTTGGTCGCTTATTCTGATAAAACAAAAGAATATCGTTATTTTGCACTACATAAGTTATCAGATGTTCAACTAACTGATAATATTTTCAGAAAAGATGAAAGTTTTTCATTAGAAGATTTTACAAAAGATTGCTTTGGTGTGTATCGTGAAGAACCTGTTGAAGTTGAATGGTTATTTGATGCAGAAACAGCAGATGATGCCTCAAAATACGAATTTCATCCATCACAACAAATGATAAAAAATCCAGATGGAACACTAACAGTCAAATTTTTTGCCGGAGGTCAAAAAGAAATGGATTGGCATTTATACACTTGGGGAAATAAAGTTAAAGTCATTAAACCTGAAAGGAAATAAAAAATGGAAAGAAAATTTGCAGATTTGAAATATATTGAGGCAGACGCAAAAGTTGTTATTTTGGGAACGTTTCCATCGGAAGCATCCAGAGATACATTCTTTTATCATAAATCAACCAATCAATTTTGGAAAATATTAAGTAAAATTTATAAGCCTGATGAAAAAATCGAATATTTAGAAGGAAAAGAAGAAAATAACACTCTAATTGAAAGAAGAAAAAACTTCTTAAAAAAATATAAAATTGGTTTATGGGATATGATTAAATCTTGCTATATTGATAAGAGTAAAGATTCATCCATTAAAGACCCTGAATACAATGATTTAACAACTTTAAAAACAGAATGTCCAGAATTGGAATGTATTTTTTTTAGCAGTAAAAAAGCATTTAAACACTATCAAAGATATTTAAAACAAGTTGATGAAACATATAAAAATTGGTTAGAGAAAATGTCAAATGGAGAAGAACATATTTTACCATCCCCCAGTTCTGCCTATGCTCGTATGGAACTTGAGCAAAAAAAAGACATTTGGGAAAACTTTTTAACTAAATATGTCAAAAAATGACGCGCAAGCGTGATATATTTTTTTCTGTAAAAAGGAGTATATCATGTTATCAAATTATGAAATTTTTAAATATCAATCTTATATTATTACTCCAATTCAAAAACTTGTAAGAACGCCAAGAAAAAAAGAGCAATTAATTAATTGGATAAATGAATATGGAGAAAAATTACTTATTACGGATGAATTACAAGATAATATAACGTTAGATAAAGTTCAAAACTTGATTTTAGCGTTGAAAGAAAAAAATCAAAATTATCCAAGAGACTCTATTGATAAAAACATTATTCTTTTGGGTAAGTTAATCGGACTAAATTGTCTTGAAGAAGAATTAATCGGACTGTTTATTAGATATTCTAAACATTATTTTTTTGAAGAATTTTGTGATTTAATTTTTGGATATAATTCTTGGTTAAATCCGGATAATATTGCTTTACTTCTTTCTGTTTCCGAACACGAAGTCCTATCAATTATTCGTCCGGATTGTAGTTTAAGAAAATTCGGAATTCTTTCTAATGATAGTTATAGACATCGCTTGGAAATGTCTGATTGGGTCTATAATTTATTAAATTCGCAAATCAACTCATTGGAAGATATGATAACACTCCTTGTCGGGAAACCTTTAATAACATCATTAACAATGGACGATTTTAGATATATTGTTCAACGGGAACAGATTAAGCATCTAATCAAAAAAAGTATAAATTATAATTTCTCAGGTGTTAATATATTACTATATGGTATTCCGGGAACAGGAAAAACAGAATTTGCAAAAGTATTAGCTAATGAAATCGGTTATCCGATTTATTCTATAGCAGAAAAAGACAAAGAAAAAATTGATGAGGTTGCTTCAGATCGTTTTAATCAACTTGTTTTAGCAAACGAAGCACTGAAGAACAATACCAATTCTATACTGTTATTTGATGAAGCTGAAGATATTTTTTCTCATTCTCCATTTCAAAACAAATCTCGCGTTTCAAAAGTTGAATTAAATCGTTTGTTAGAAACAAACATCAGACCAACCATTTGGACAACGAACGATATTATTGGTATAGACGAGGCTTATTTACGGCGTTTTTCTTATATCTTATCAATAGAAACGCCTCCAAATCAAATCAAAGCAAGCATATGGGAAAAGAAGTTTAAAGAATACCATATATCTTACAATAAAGAGATACTAGAAACTTTATCAAAAGAATATGATATCCCTCCTGCATTTATAGACAATGTCGTTCGTTCAATGTTTTTAATGAATGGTTCTATTGAAAGTTTAAAAATGCATTTAAAGGAAATTGAACTTGCTAAAAATGGTGGTGTTAACAATAAAAAAATAGGCTTTTTATAAATCTATTTAAGTATAGAAAACCCAGTTTGTGAAAAATCAAGGTCTCTTTTTATTCTAATAATTGACATCAAAGTCACTTATTCAAAAATATATCCCAAAAGTTCGATAAATTAGGGAAATAAACACTTTCGGAAGGGGCGTTCATCGACCCCGCTTTGGAAGGGGCGTTCATTGAACTCTCACAAGCGCTTGCGAACCAATAAAAAAACCACCCGATACGGGTGGTTTAAATTTTTGGTACCTCTGGTCGGACTTGAACCAACACTCCCTTGCGGGAAACAGATTTTGAGTCTATCGCGTCTACCAGTTCCGCCACAGAGGCACATTTTTCAGTAGACAAGAACAAATTATATTGATATATTTTATCTTGTCAAGAAAAATTTTCAAAAAAAGGCAAAAAAAATGAAAAAAGTTCAAAAAAATATTTTTATCACCGGTGCTTCAAGCGGTCTTGGAAAAGCTCTTGCCATTGAATTTGCTTGTCCAGAGGTATGTTTAATAATTTGCGGAAGAAACAAAGAACGTTTATATGAAACCGGTGCAATTTGTCGTGAAAAAGGTGCTGAAGTTATCACTTACTTGTTTGATGTAACGGATGCTTTTGCGGCGCAAGAAGCCATTTTGGATGCCGATTCGGCACATCCCATCGACCTGTTGATTGCCAATGCCGGCATTTCCGGCGGCGTTCTTGGCGAACCGGAAGGCG
>JBJFAP010000200.1:0-6065 GCA_051887975.1 Alphaproteobacteria bacterium
AATAGTTTTCTAACACCCACCCACTTTAACAAAGTGGATGTCGACAAAATAAAGCTTTGACTCAATAAGCCGAGCCACTTGGAATAGTTTTCTAACATCCGCCCACCTTAACAAAGTGGATGGCGACAAAATAAAGCTTTGGCTCAATAAGCCGAGCCAGTTGGAATAGGTTTCTAACATCCACCCACTTTAACAAAGTGGAGGTCGATAAAATAAAGCTTTGGCTCAATAAGTCGAGCCAGTTGGAATAGTTTTCTAACACCCACCCACTTTAACAAAGTGGATGTCGACAAAATAAAGCCTTGGGTCAATAAGTCGAGCATTTGGAATAAGTTTCTAACATCCCCCCACCTTAACAAAGTGGGTTTTGTTTTAACAAAAAAGGAGTTAGAAATGAAAATTATCTGTATTATTTTTTGCTTGGTTTTATGAACAATGTATCCAGCTTTGGCAAGACGCGGTTGTTGTTTTCATCACG
This sequence comes from Alphaproteobacteria bacterium, assembly GCA_051887975.1. GTDB lineage: Bacteria > Pseudomonadota > Alphaproteobacteria > CAAHEQ01 > UBA3637 > CAAHEQ01. The sequence goes on from JBJFAP010000200.1 coordinate 479, forward strand.
CAGGTGTCTGTGGATGCGGCAGATTTGGCGGATGCGCTTGGTTTTATGAACAATGTATCCAGCTTCGGCAAGAGGCGGGTGTTGTTTTCATCACGCAGGTGTCTGTGGATGCGGCAAATTTGGCGGATGCGCTTGGTTTTTAAACAAACAATTACGCTGCGATGGAAGCTTATTGAAGTCTTGTTTATTGTGGTCGATAATTATATCGAACAAGGACAATATAAAAGCCGCACAAGGCGGCTTTTTTTAATCTTTCTTTGAAATCAGCTCACACGCCAACCGGAACAAAAGGAAAAAAATCAAAACACCGACAAGTCCTGAAAATTTTGCCCATAAACCGGGAGTAAATATCAGTGTATAAATGGCACAAAAAGCCAATAAAAAATAACCCACCGTATATATCATATTGATATTTTTCTTCAATGCCGGACCGACAGCACCGGACAACGGCTTTTTATTCAAATCTTTGTAAGGTTTTACAAATGCAACAAAAGCCGCCCACCATTTTTTTGCTTCCGCTTTAAAGTCAAACTTCTCTTCTTTTTTAGCGTTTTCGGCTTTTGTTTCTTCTTTCTTTTGTGTATTTGTGTCCATTTTTGTTTCTCCTTATTGTTGCAATATATGACAACTATTATACAAAATCAATAAGCTGTCAACTATTTTTTTCGCATTGTCGGGAAAGCGATAACATCACGAATTGTTGTGTTGCCTGTCAAGAACATTACCAATCGGTCCGTGCCGATTCCCAAGCCTCCTGTTGGCGGCATACCACGTTCCAAAGCTTCGACAAAATCGTCATCCATCATATCTGCTTCTTCATCGCCGGCTTCACGCGCCTTGACTTGCTCTTCAAAGCGTTCACGTTGATCCAACGGATTCGTCAATTCAGAGTACGCATTGCACATTTCTTTACAATTGATGTATGTTTCGAAACGTTCGACCAAACGCGGATCTTTTCTGTGTTCTTTTGTTAAAGGCGACATAGATTTCGGATGATCAATAACGTGAGTGGGTTCAATCAAGTATTGTTCACATTTTTCTTCAAAGACCGCCGCCATACAATGTCCCCAATCGGCATTTTCATCCACGTCAACGTGTAAACTTTCGGCAGCTTGACGCGCTTGTTCATCCGTTTCGATTGCCATAAAATCGATTCCCGTATGTTCTTTTACCAAATCCGCCATAGAACGACGCGCGAACGGCTTTGACAAATCAAATTGTTTACCGTCATATTCAATTTGCAATGTACCGTTTACAGCCATACAAGCAGTTCTTACAATTTCTTCAAACAAATCCATCATATCGTTATAATCTTTATAAGGGATATAAACTTCCATTCCCGTAAATTCCGGATTGTGCGTTGTATCCATACCTTCGTTTCTGAACACTCTGGCAAATTCAAAAACACCGGGCATTCCGCCAACAATTAAGCGTTTCAAAAACAATTCCGGTGCAACACGCAAGAACAAATCCATATCCAAAGTGTTATGGTGTGTAATAAACGGTTTTGCCGTTGCGCCACCTTTGATTGCGTTCAAAACAGGCGTTTCAACTTCAAAACATCCCTTGCTGATTAACAACTGACGAATTGATTCAATGATTTTGCTGCGTTTGACAAGAGTTTGCATTGTTTCGGGATTGACAATCATATCCAATTCACGATGACGATATTTAGTATCTGTGTCCGTCAACCCGTGAAATTTTTCAGGCAACGGCAATAAAGCTTTGGATAACACCGTCAAATGCTGTGTATTGACAGACAATTCGCCACGTTTTGTCCTGCGGACAGTACCTTCCACCCCAACAAAGTCCCCAATATCAAGCAAACAGAGAATTTCTTTCTCCGTTTCGGGTAAATTTTCCAAAGAAGAAAAAATTTGTATTTTTCCCGTCGTATCATATACATCCATAAACATACCCGAATTACGGATAGCTTTAATTCGACCGGCAACTTTTACAACATCACTTGTTTGTTCTTCATTTGCCAAATCTTTATATTTTTCGTTCAATTTTGCCGAAGTAAAATCCGGTTTATAAATTTGCGGATAGGCATTAATGCCCTTTGCTTCCAGTTTTTTCAGTTTTTCCAATCGATTTTGGCGTTGATCCGTTGTATTTAATTGCTCTGTATTTTCCATTTTATAATCCTTTCTTCAGTTTAAAGATTTTAACATTTTTAATGCAAACGTCAAGATTTTATTTGAAATTTTAAACAGTTTTTGCTAAAGTATTCCTTGAAAGAGAGGTAATAATGCTTTCCATTTATGATGCTTTAAGCTTTGGGGTACACAAGAAAAGCTTCTTATGGGGCGTTTTCCTGTCAATTTTCATTCTTGCAAGCGCGTTTTTTACAGGCTATTTAGCACAAGAAAAATTTTTAACTTCATCGACTATTCAAACAATACAAAACGGTTCTGTAAAAAGTGCTTTTGGCGTTTTGCGAAATTCATCCTTTTGGGTGATGTTATATCCGCGTGTATTGTGTACTATATCTGTTATTTTTGCATCTGTTTTTGTTTTTTTCGCCCAAGCATTGATTATTGCAAAGAAAAAATTGTTTAATTTACCGCCGCGTTTTTCCCTTTCTTTTTTGATATGTACACTGAGTAAGCTTTTAATTTTATTTTTACCGGTAGCACTTGCTATTTACGCATACACACATGGTATATTAAACTCTGTTTTTGTTTTTGTCATCAGAACGGTTAAAGATACGAATCCGCAATACAAATATCCTTTTTCTTTAAGCTCTACAATTTGTTTTGTTTCTTTTGTTATTCTTTATTTATATTATTCGATTTGTTTATTTATTGAACGCTTTGCTTTTATACCGTTATTAAAAGTTTCGTGCTTTTTCAGGCATATCGGAACGGTACTGGAATTGATGATTGCGCATATTTTTTCATTTATGCTTCTTGTGTTATTGATTGGAATTTTATTTTTCGTAGCAACACATATGTCATCCTTGTATGTTTGTTTTGCCTTTATTTTCGTTTATTTATTCGCAATGATTCTTGACAAAAGCGTGCGCTTTGGCTTGCTTATTCCTATTTTTATGGCAGGGATTATTATTTGGGCTTCCTATCATTCTGCCGGACCTGTTTTTATAAAATTATATTGGCCGCAAATACTTATAGCGACACTGATTTTTAATTTGTTTTTTATCTTTATTTTTATGTTTTTATCAACTGTTGCGCATTTATTTGCACAAACAACTTTTGTTTTTCACTTTAATAAGACGCCCTCTTCCGATGTTATGGACTCAAGCCCTGAAAAACTCGGTCGCATAGAAGATCTTTATGATGATTACTTGCGCACCCATAAAAACAGTAAAGAAAATTTCTTTGATCGTTTATAAAGGTAAAAAAAATGATTTGTCCTTTTTTTGGCATTTGTGGCGGATGTGCTTATCAAAATTTAACAGCTGAAGAATATCGTCAGTTAAAGTTAAACTTTATTCAAAATGCGTTGTTGCATGAAGGGCTTTCGTTTCCCTTGGAAGATATGGTAGAAATCGGCATTCATTCAAGACGGCGTGCGACATTTGCTGTTGTAAATGGACATTTGGGCTTCAATGCGCTTAAAAGTCATCAGATTGTTGAAATGACAGAATGTCGTGTTTTAGAACCGAATTTAGAACGTTTAATGATACCCTTGCGCGAATTGGCAAAATCTTTAAAACAAGATGCGGATATTGCCGTTTTGATGACACCGTTTGGCGCAGACATTACCGTAAAAGAGCATCCCAAAAAGCAAAAACGATTCGCTAAACGGACAAAATCAAAAAAGCAAGATGTTCTTTTTACAGAAGATGTTGTTGATTTTTGTCGCAAAAATAATGTCGCGCGTTTTGTTTATAATGAATCGATTATGTATCAATCCGTACAATTACCATTTCCCGCAAATGTTTTTATGCAACCGTCCGAAAAAGGGGAAAAAGCCTTAATTGATTTAGTTTTAAGCGGTTGTCAAAACTCAACAAAAATTGCGGATTTGTTTTGCGGTTTAGGGACTTTTTCAAAGCCGTTATCAACACAAAATAAAAAAGTAAAAGCTTTTGATATTACCTCTGAATCCATAGATTATTTAAACAAACAAGGTGTACAAGCTTTTGTTCGCGATTTATTTCGGCAACCTTTGACGCCTGAAGAATTAAAAGCTTTTGATTGCGTTGTACTTGATCCGGCAAGAGCTGGCGCAGCAGCGCAAGTTAAAGAAATTGCAAACAGCGATTTAAAAAAGGTTGTGATGGTTTCTTGTAATCCGATAACCTTTGCAAAAGATTGTAAGACATTGATAAATGCAGGTTTTGAATTTGAAAAAATAACGCCCGTTGATCAATTTACTTACACACAACACATTGAAGTTGTGGCAACTTTAAAAAGAAAATAATAAAAATACTATTGACAAATGAATTAAAAGAATGTATAGTACGTTTTCAGTTTTTAAGAACTTCTAGAAGAATAAGGTGAAACAATGAAAATTTTAAACTCATTAAAAGCGGCTTTAAAGCGTGATAAGAACAATAAACTCATTCGTCGTAAGGGACGCGTTTTGATTATTAACAAAACGAATCCGCGTTATAAAGCGCGTCAGGGCAAGCCCACAAAGAACAAATAAAAATGCCCGCCAAGTTGGCGGGTTTTTTAATGGAAAGGTAAATAAAGATGGATTTTGATGTAATTGTCATTGGTGGCGGACATGCCGGTTGCGAAGCTTGCACAGCAAGTGCAAGATGTGGCGCGAAAACATTGCTTATTACACACAAAATATCGTCTATCGGTGATATGTCTTGTAATCCGGCCATTGGTGGTTTGGGAAAAGGCACTGTCGTGCGCGAAGTTGATGCTTTGGATGGTGTTATGGGGCGCGTCATAGATGCAACCGCCTTGCAATTTCGTATGCTCAATCGTTCAAAAGGTGCTGCCGTTCAAGGTCCACGCGCCCAAGCCGATAAAGATTTATACAAATCAAAAATGCAGGAAGTTCTGTTAAATTATCCCAATTTAACGGTTATGGAAGCATCTTGTGAAGGATTAGTTTTTGAAAACAAAAAAATAACGGGCGTTCGCTTGGCAAATGGCGATGAAATATATGCAAAAGCGGTTGTTATTACAACCGGCACATTCTTAAACGGCATTATGCACCAAGGCGAAAAGCAAACAAAGGGCGGACGTTTTGGTGATATTGCTTGTACAGGAATAACGCCAGATTTAAAACGTATGGGCTTTGAAATGGGGCGGCTTAAAACAGGAACTCCGGCACGTTTAGATAAAGATTCCATTGATTGGACAAAAACCACTGAAGAACCGGGAGATGAAAATCCTGTTCCGTTTTCATTTATGACACATTCAATTACACAAGAACAAATGCCTTGTGCGATTACTTCAACGAATATCCAAACGCACAAAATTATTCAAGACAATATTGACCGCGCGCCCATGTATTCGGGACAAATTACATCTGTCGGTCCGCGCTATTGCCCAAGCATTGAAACAAAAATTATGCGCTTTGCGGGACGTGATTCGCATCATATTTTTCTTGAACCGGAAACAAGAAACGGCCATTCCATTTATCCGAACGGCATTTC
>JBJFAP010000201.1:0-5964 GCA_051887975.1 Alphaproteobacteria bacterium
TGCTTTGTGCGTGGAAGTTGCTGTTTTATACCCGTTTTGACACAAACCGACACCCAGCCTATGCCGGTTATGCCCCCCAAACAACCGACTTTTGTTTCCACACAAACACCGTTGGAGCAACCCCGTCCGGAATGTATATGTCCTGAAACAACAAATTGTCCAGAGCCAATAACACAAGAATGCAACAGCCCCAAATCCGAACAAGCTGATGACGCTTTAATTCAATCACTTCGCGATCGAATCCATCAATTAGAAATAGAAAACTTATCGTTAAAGGAAACAACGACTACTTGTCAAGATACAACACCGTTATTGCTTGAATTATTACGCAACCTTTATACAGGAAAACCCTTTGACATCCAAATAAAAGAAATATTAAAACAAGACAGAAAAAATGTTTTCGTTTTACTTATTCAAAAAAAGTTGGGAGCATATGCGGCAAAAGGAATTCCGACCGATGAAGCAGTTCGAAATCTTTTTAATTCCAATTTTCAAATGGCTTTAGATTCCTTTTATAATTCAAAAGAAAATAATTCTTACACGGATAGCGCGTCTGACTTTTTCAAATCATTAGTACATGTATATCCTGAAAACTTAAACAAATCAAATGCGGATGGTATCAATTGGCTTTATTTAGCACGTCAACAAGTTGAAAAAAATGATTTTTCTGCCGCAGTACAAAGCATTTCGCATTTGCCGGCACAATCAAAAAATTATCTGCGCGAATTTGAAAAAGCTGCTCAAATGCACATTGAAACGACACAAATGATAAACTTTTACTTTAACGAAAGGACGGACAAATGATAAAATTTTTGCTTTCAATTTTACTTGTTATCGGATGCTTTTTTTGCGGCTGTTGGCTTGCTGAAAACGCCGGCTTTGTTAAGATTGTTTGGTTCGGATATGTTATTGAAACGTCTGTTTCTTTCTGTATTGCTTTTTTATTATGTATTCTTTTAATTATTTACTTATTGACGTTTCCATTCCGTTGGTTGGACAGCATTCGTGAAGTTTTGAGCAATCGAAAGAACGAAAAAGCACAAATTTTACTTGGACAAATTCTGACCAATATTTTTTGCGGAAAAACACAAGAAAATGAAAAATTAATTCCCGCTTTACAAAAAACAAATAAAGTAAGTCAAGGCATTATTTTGATTTTAAAAGCACAAACCGTAAAAACAATACAAGTTTTCGAACAATTAACGCAAAGCCCTATCACCGAACAAATCGGATGGAAAGGCGTTATTGACGTTTATTTATCAAAAGGCGAAACAATTAAAGCATGCGAAGTTATCGAACAATTATTGGCAAAAGATTATAAGCAACCTTGGCTCTTGAATCAGGCTGTTTTTTTGTTTGTTCAAAACGGACAATGGAAAAGAGCTTTAGATTGTTTGGAAAAATTATATAAACAAAAAACACTTTCAAAAGAAGATTATCAATATAAAAAAGCTATTTTGCTTGTCAAAATGAACAAAGGAACACAAGCTTTTGATGAATGTCCTGAACTTACCCAAGCGGCATTAGCTGCTGCAACAGAAAAGCCAAAAAAGGCAGCCGATATTTATATAAAATCTTGGGCAAATGCACCTTCTTGGGATGTGTATAAAGCTTACGTTAAATTGTTTGCAAGGGAAAATACATTGGCTCAATTTAAACATGTTCAAAAATTGTGTGAAGCAAACAAAAATGCCAGATTGAATGATTTAGTATTGGCCGATGCTGCCATTAACGCAAAGTTATGGAGTGAAGCAAAACGCTTAATCAACGGTTATTTGGCAATGTATCCTTTATCAATGCGTTCGGCAGCACAGCTTGCTTTGATAGAAAGCGAAGCCAATCATAATTTTAAAGAGGCTCAAAGTTGGATAGAAAAAGCAATCACAGCCAACATTGACACGCAATATATATGTAAAAATTGCGGACATAAAACAAATGTGTGGAATGTTTGTTGTCCTGCATGCAATGAATTTGCGGAGTTAAAAACAAAATGAGGATTGCACTCTATCAACCTGACATTCCGCAAAACACCGGAACAATTTTAAGGTTAGCCGCATGTTTCGGTTTGCCGGTGGATATCATCGAACCTTGCGGTTTTGTTTGGAATGACAAGCAAATGCGCCGAGCCGGTATGGATTATTTGAACGATGTCAATATTACCCGCCATATGGCATGGGAAACTTTTAAAGAAACGGTAAAAGGCAAACGTTTAGTGTTATTGACAACGCATAGCAGCGTTCCGCATACCGATTTTCATTTTAAGCAGGATGATATTTTATTATTTGGCAGAGAAAGCGCGGGCGTTCCTGATGATGTCCACAATTATGTTGATGCGCGAATTCGCATACCGATGAAGCAAAATGAAAGATCCATCAATTTGGCGATGTCTTGCGCAATCGCTGTATCAGAGGCAATGCGCCAAACCGACTTGTTCAAGGATTTAGTGTAAAAAATGTCTTTTACGCTGCTCTCTTTGACAAGTACAAAAACTTGCAGAGGCAATGCGCCAAACCGACTGAGAATACAAAAAAAGACTTATTTTAATTGATTTGGTTTTGGTATCTTTGCAAAATAGATAGCCATTGCAAAACTACTTAAGGGGCCATTTTTAAAATTTTCTTTTAAGGCTTGTATTATGTAAAGAACATCTTTCTTTTTTTTACTTTTTGAGGATACTATTGATTTGCAAGGATTTGAAGATAACATTTTTTCTATATATTCATCTTTCAAAAATGAAGCAAAAATTCTTTCCATCATATTCGAAAAAAGTTTTTCCTCTTCAAAAGAAGCTTTAGAACCTTTCAATAAAGCAGGCTGTTCACGGCAAACTTTTTCATAAGAAACGATAAAATCATCTATCCATGCATTTAGCCGATCTTGATATGTAGATTTCTCATTTTTCGTATTTCCCAAATGAAGCCACGGGTAACGATCGTAAATAAAATGTTTTATTCCCATGTGATACGGAAAATAATTATAACTGCCTTGGTTGATCGGATCATCAACCGGTTTTTTGTGAATAGGATCATAAACAAATTCTCTTCCATCTTTATTCACATAAATCTCGTAACGTCCCGGCTTAACACCAATATGGTGTTGATAGTTTTCTTCCATATTATTTAAGACTACTTGCAGAAAATTACGTGTATGATTGCCAGCTATACACGGATATGCAAAAAACAGCACAATAAATATAACAAGTAATTTTTTCATTTTAAATCCTTTCGTTTATATAGAGCATATCATCATAATTTTCGCTCGTCAACTGTTTCGATTGCCCACGAAAATTGATGCTTTTTGAGTGAAGTCCAATCGAACCAGCTTAAATGATTGAAAATAAAAGAAAAGATGCTTTTTGTGTTGCGTCCAATCGAACCAGCTTAAATGATTAAAAATAAAAGAAAAGTCGCCTTTTCAGACGACTTTTTCGAAATGGTGATGGAATTTTAGCACTTTTCAAACCGGTGTCAGAATACCCTTTTATGTCGCCAAAATCAGTCGATTTTTCCCTTGAAATATCCGAAAAAGCCCTAGAAGTATACATCGTTTTTGCTATACCAGTCCACGAATTATTTTATTTTCCACTATTTCTCTGGACTTTTTTTTATTTCCAAGCATACATAGTATTCGTTATGAAAGGACAGGTCATGAAACTAAAACATTATGAGGACATAAAGCCAAGTAACAGGACTAATTTTAGAATGGTATATTATTATGCTGGTCGGACACTAACGCAGATTGAAACTATTCTTAAAAAAGCATATGGAATTCCCCTACCAGATCGTCCAGTAAAACGTTTAGAAAGAATACGCCATAAACTAGAACAAATGGTTGCTAAACACAAACATCTGGAAGATGAATTAAGAAAAACTTATAAGAAACTAAAAAATGTATCGACAGATGAATAGATAGAAATATTCAGGACAAATTAATATATATTTATTGCTTTTTATTTTTTTATCCCGTATAATAACGAGGTTGGGATAGCCCATATCTCAACAAGGTATGCTAAACCTAATCGTTATGGGCATGAGTGACTTTTGGTATAGCAAAGGAAACTTTTGTCGTATGGGCTCACCGCATGGTGGGTGCCTACGATATAAGGCTTGCTCGAATAAGTAGGCTGTTTTTCATAACGATTACAGTTAGCACACCCACCGCCTATCATGGCAAAGTTTGGTTGGGCTGATTGGGATTTTTTTTGACGATTTGTGCTTTTTTCGGTCATCGTGATACACCTGATACAAATGAAATTGAAAATAAGGTTGAACAGAATGTACGTTCTTTAATTGCACAAGGTGTAAATGAATTTTGGGTGTGTTGTGAAGGCAATTTTGACTGGATATCCAGGATGGTTATGTCGCGAATAAAAGAAGAATACCAAAAACAAATTTATGTATGTTATATAAGTGCATATAATCCAACTAAGTTTTCAAAAACAAAGCGCGAATGGATTGAAAAACATTATGAACTTGATTATCCGGGTGAGGCTGCAAAAGGATTACCTCGTTTTGCAATTGAACGGCGTAATAAATACATAGCGGATAATGCTGATTATATCATTTGCTATATCACACAAAAATCTGGTGGAGCGTATACAGCAGTCAAGCGTGCCGCAAAGAATGGAAAGAAAATTATTAACATAGCAGATATTTCAGATGTTACATTCTAATACAATTTTTAACTTTCTAATAAAATAGGAATAACCATTTCGTAATCAAAATCGATAGTACAATATCTGGTGAGAACAAGAGTTCCTTTCAATGAAAAACGAATCATTTTATTCATCTGCAATTAGCTCTTTTTCAATTTGAGGGATAACATCATCAACATCATTTACTATTGTCAATAATCGTAATATTTTTACACTTAAGAAACCTTCTTTTGCAAGATGTTTTAACAATTTATAGAAAGGCGTGAAAAAATTATTAGTATTCACAATAATTATTGGTTTTTTGATTATTCCTAGCTGTTTTAGTACCATGAGTTCGGAAATCTCATCTATTGTACCCAGTCCTCCTGGCAATACACAAAAGGCATCTGCCTTTGAAATCATTGAAAACTTACGTATAGATAATTTTGAATAGATATGTAGTTCATTAAGATATTCCTCTTTTGTTAGATCGGGTCTCTCTAAATCAAAAAGCTCTCGAATAGTAAAGCCAACGACATAACCTCCATTACTTTTACAATTTGAAGCAACGAATTTCATTAATCCTGTGTTTCCTGCCCCATAGATCAATTGAATGTTGTTTTTTGCCAAAAGAGCCCCTAAACGTCTAGCGACATTCTCATAGGACACGTTCTTTCCAACCTTACCGCCACAAAATATGCATATCTTTTGTAAGTTCACTAAATACTCCTTTTTATATTGTAAAAAAGTAATAAAAAATTTCAACAAAAAAGGTTCCTTTTGCTAGAAAGGAACCTTTTGTATCAATCTCTTTGATGTTGATTGAAAAATTGTAGTATGCGCTTGGATGATACCGTAAAATCCTGTCTTGTGTAAAAATCATGAATATATTTAGGAAGATTTCCGATTTCAACACTAATCTGTTTCATTGTGTCACGATCTCTAACTGTAACCGGATGTCGGCTATCTTCTATCGTTGTATTATCTACTGTTACGCATAAAGGAGTACCTATTTCGTCGTGTCTTCGATAAGACTTTCCTATACTTCCACTATTTTCTAAAATAATACGACCGATTCCAAGTTCTTGCAATTCCCTTCTGAGCCGCATTGCTGTCTGCACCATTTGTGGATTATTTTTTACAAGAGGAATGATAGCCACCTTTACTGGTGCTATATGTTTTTTAAACTTCATCACAGCTCTTGTTTTTCCATTTTCTAAAGTCTCCTTTGTGTAGGCTTCATTCATTAAAACGACCATTGCACGATCAAGTCCCGCAGCAGTTTCGACAACAAATGGTATAAATTCTTTGTTAGTTATTGGATCCCTGTA
>JBJFAP010000202.1:0-5874 GCA_051887975.1 Alphaproteobacteria bacterium
TCGGTTGTTTGGGGGGCATAACCGGCATAGGCTGGGTGTCGGTTTGTGTCAAAAACGGGTATAAAACAGCAACTTCCACGCACAAAGCAAAAAGGGCAAAAAATAACAAAGGTTTAATTAAACTTTTTTTCTTTGCCGGTTGCGTTTGATTAAGTTGTGCATTTTCCTTTTCTAAAAGTGCTTCTTTCGAAATTTGTTGTTTGTTGTTTGTCATAGCGTACTCCTTTAGAAAAGATAGTAGCAAAAATTTGAAAAAAAAGAAAGGCTTTATATAAAAAATTTCAAAAATTTTTTCTTTTTCGTTGAATTTATGTTTTTTTTGGTGTAAAAGAGGATAAAGAATCTTGAATCAGGAGAACGATAATGAAATTTTTTAAAACACTTTCTAAATTGGGTGGACTTTTTTCTTCCGATGTAGCTATCGACTTGGGAACAGCGAATACTGTCGTTTATGTACATGGAAAAGGCATTGTTTTAAATGAGCCGTCTGTGGTTGCTATTGCCGATATAAAAGGTCAGGAACATGTTATCGCTGTGGGTGATGAAGCAAAACAAATGTTGGGACGTACTCCGGGGCAAATCAAAGCTACTCGTCCGTTAAGGGAAGGCGTAATTGCCGAATTTGAAGTGGCTGATGAGATGATTAAAAACTTTATTTACAAGACAATCGGTCGTCGTACAATCAGAGGTCCTATCATCGTTATTTGTGTGCCATCCGGCGCAACAGCGGTTGAAAGAAAGGCGATTCGTGAAGCCGCAGAAAATGCAAATGCGCGTAAGGTGTTTTTAATCGAAGAACCGATGGCAGCGGCTATTGGTGCGGGATTGCCGGTTTCTGAACCGTCAGGCAGTATGATTGTTGATATTGGTGGTGGTACAACCGAAGTTGCTGTTATTTCCTTGGGAAATATTGTTTATTCGCGTTCTGTGCGTGTGGGTGGCGATAAGTTAGATGAAGCAATTATTAACTACATCCGTAGAAATCATAATTTGTTGGTCGGTGAATCTTCAGCCGAAAGAATTAAAAAAGCGATTGGGTCAGCTTGTATTCCTGAAAAGGGTGAAGGTGAAAAAATTTCCATTAAAGGACGTGATTTGGTAAACGGTGTGCCAAAAGAAGTGATTGTAACAGAACGTCAAGTGGCGGAAAGTTTGGCGGAACCTGTCAGCCAGATTGTTGATGCTGTGAAAGTTGCTCTTGAACATACTGCGCCGGAATTGGCGGCTGATATCGTGGACAGAGGTATCGTGTTGACAGGTGGTGGTGCTTTGTTGAAAAACTTGGATTCTGTTTTACGTCAAGCAACGGGGTTGCCCGTAACAGTTGCTGAAGATCCTTTGACATGTGTTGCGATGGGGACGGGGCGTGCCTTGGAAGAAGCAGGAAAGTTCGAAAATATTTTAAGCACAACCTGATGAAAGGAGGACACGTTGAAAGAAAGGTTAAGTCGTGTCCGCTTGCTTAAACGGCTGTATCATCAGTTTTGTTGGCAAATTTATGTATTGTTGGCGGCTCTGTTAGTTTTAATCGGTGTTTCCAAACATCCGCTGATTAGTCGTGTCAGAATAGAAATCGCAAATGTTTCTTCAGCAGTTGTCAATGTGTTATACAAGCCTGTTGAAGGTATAGGTTATGCATGGGATTATATATCCGGATATGTTGCAGTACATGATGAAAACATTAAATTAAAAGATGAAAATCAAAAGCTTTTATATTATGTCAATCAGGTCGAACAACTTGTAAAAGAAAATGCCGCATTGAAAAAACAACTTAACTTTGTTTTGCCACAATCTTATCAATACTGGACGGCGTATATTTCTGCGGATAACGGTGGTACTTTTTCTCGTTCTGTTTTAGTCAATTTAGGACGAAAAAATGGTATAAAAAAAGGTTTTGCAGTTTTATATAATGATGGATTATTGGGACGTGTTGAAGAAGTCGGGTACACAACTTGCCAAATTTTGTTATTGACTGATTATGCTTCACGCGTTCCCGTTTTAGTCGGTCAAAATGAATATACGGCCATTGCGGAAGGAAATAATGGACCATTGCTTAAGTTAACGCTTTTGCCGGAAGATGCTGAAGTTAAAATCGGCGATTATGTGTCAACGTCCGGACAAGGCGGTGTTTATCCGAAAGGATTAGCTGTCGGCGTTGTGGCCAAAGTCAGAAAAAATAAATTTTATGTAAAACCTTTTGTTTCAAGAGAAGATACGCAATTTGTACGTATTGTTGATTTTAGACAATCCGGATTGCTTGATCGCGATGTTTGTGAATGTTCCAAGGATCAATAAAATGAAAGCACTTTCAAATACCAAGCATTCTCTTTTTGTTTTGTTTCAAAAAAACATTCCTTTTTTATTGACATTGTTTTTGATTATTTTTTCACTCATGCCATGGCAAATAACTTTTATTTCTTATTTTGCCGTTCCTTTGGCGTATATCAGTTTGTTTTGGTGGTCTGTTTTTTGTACGGATTTAATTACACCTCTGTGCGTTTTTATTTTGGGTTTTTGTTGTGATTTGCTTACCACAGCACCTTTGGGATATAATACAATATTATTTTTGTTTTTTTATTGGGTGGTTGTTGATAATCATCGTTTTTTAAAAGGACGTTCCTTTTTATTTCTATGGGGATGTTTTGGCGTTTGTTGTTTAGGATTGGCTGTGTGTCAATGGGCTTTGGCAAGTTTACTTTTTTTAGAATGGCTTTCTTTGTCATTTTTTATTATTCAAAGCATATTGTTAATAGCAATGTTTCCTTTTATATCAACGTTGTGTACGTTATTATATCTTCGTTTTTTAGAGGACGCATAATCAATGGTATGGCAAGCAGACGGTATTAAAAAAACAAAAGTTCGAACACGTTGGTTGTTCGCTATGATGATGCTGTTTGCGCTGTTGTTGTTTTGCAGAATGTTTTTTTTGCAAGTCATCGATGCAGAAAAATATCGTACGTTGGCAGATAAAAACAGAATTGCTATTCAATTATTATCCGCACCAAGAGGTGTTATTTACGACAGAAACGGTGTTGCTTTGGCACGTAATCGAAAAACTTTTCGCGCTGTTATAACGGCAGAAGATACAGATGGCGGCGTGGAAAAAACTTTGTCTTTATTTCAAAAAATAGTTCCGTTAAAAGAAGATGAAATTACCCGTGTTTTAAAAGATGTGCGTCGAAAAAAATCATTTGTGCCGGTTCGTATAAAAGATGACCTAACACAAGAACAAATGGCGGCAGTTCAATTAAATATGCCTTCTTTAAGCGGAATTACGATTGAAGAAAGTTTAATGCGATTTTATCCTGAAAAAGAAAATAGTGCTCATACAATAGGATATGTGTCATTTTTAACAGAAAAAGATATGAAAGATGACACAATTTCTGTTGCCAATTTGCAAGATGACAGAATCGGTCGTACGGGATTGGAAAAAACATTTAATGATGAACTTTCCGGTACCATCGGTTCAAGAAAAATGGAAGTAAATGCGCTCGGCAGGCAAGTTCGAGAACTTGAACGCATCGAGCCGGAAGAAGGTAAAGATTTGGAATTATCCATAGATTCTCGCTTGCAGGCAATCGGGTATGAAGCAATGAACAATGAAACGGGGTCGGCGATTTTGATGGATATTCATACAGGGGAAGTTTTAATGATGGTGTCAACACCTTCTTTTGATCCGAACATTTTCAACTATCCGATTGATTCTTTTGTATGGAAAGAATTGACACAAAATGAACATCATCCTTTGTTGAATAAGGCCATAGAGGGTTCTTATTCTCCAGGCTCAACATTTAAAATTGTTGTTGCTTTAGCAGGTCTTGAATCCGGTGTGATTCAACCATCAACGCATATTGATTGTGAGGGTAAATTGTATGTCGGTGATCATCCTTTCCACTGTTGGAAAAAAACGGGGCATGGCTCGTTGAATTTAGCCGAGGCCTTGCAACGTTCTTGCGATGTGTACTTTTACGAAGTTGCCAGACGTGTCGGTTCAGATAAAATTGTTGATATGGCGGAAAGATTGGGATTGGGAACATCTACCGGAATTGAAATCAAAGACAAGTCAGGATTATTGCCATCCAGAATGTGGAAACAAGCCAGATATAATGATGCTTGGCGGCTTGGCGACACAATGAATTTGGGTATCGGGCAGGGCTTTTTATCAGCAACACCGTTGCAAATGGTTCAGATGATGGCGCGTGTTGCTAACGGCGGCAAAAAAGTGCGTCCGACATTGCTTAAAGTTGATAACAATTTGCCACCGGAATTTGAAGATTTAGACATTAATCCACGCTATATTTCAGCTGTTAAGGAAGGTTTGAATGCCGTTGTTAACAAAAAAGGCGGTACGGCTTTTGCTTCAAAAATAGATGTAAACGGTGAAAAAATGGCTGGAAAAACGGCAAGTACTCAAATCAGACAAATTTCATTAAAAGAACGTGAGGAGGGTATTAAACAACAGCATGAACTTGCTTGGAAAGACAGAGATCACGCTTTTTTTGTAGCCTATGCGCCGATTAGTAATCCGCGTTATGCTTTGGTTGTAACGGTTGAACATGGCGGTGGCGGCGGTTCGGTTGCGGCGCCGATTGCCGGTCAAATTATGCGGCAAGTTTTGGAATTAGAACAAAAAGATACACTGTCCCGTATAGAAAATATACAAGAAATGTTGGGTAATATTATTATTCCGGAAAAGCCCGATTTTTCGGATGGAAAGGATGACGAATGAGCCTTTTTTTAGATCGAAATCATTATGTGAAAGATTATGAACTTTCATTTAAGGATAAACTTTTAAATATGAGTTGGTCATATTTTATTTTAATTACAGCGGTTGTGTTAATCGGTTTATCGTTGCTTTATTCAATTACGGGCGGTTTTACTTCTTGGACAGAACGGCAGACTTTACATTTCGGAATGGGCTGCGTTGTGTTTTTTATTATTGCGCTTTCAAATTTAAAATTATGGATGAAATATGCGTATATAATTTATGCTTTAACTCTTGGGATGCTTTTTGTCGTAGATTTGAAAGGTGTTTTGCGTATGGGGGCGCAACGATGGATTAACCTTGGTTTCGTACAAGTGCAACCTTCCGAGATGATGAAAATAGCATTGGTTTTAGCTTTGGCACGTTATTTTCATTCCAGTGATGATGAAGATGTCAAAAGAACAACACACTTAATTATTCCGACAATTTTAATGGGGATTCCGGTTGGCTTGATTGTTTTACAACCGGATTTGGGTACGGCGTTAATGCTTGTTTTTGTAACCGTATGTATGTTTTGGATGGTCGGTGTGCAAGTGTGGAAATTTGTGCTTGTTGGGTTGTGCGGATTGGGGGCTATCCCTGTTGTATGGCATTTTTTACATGATTATCAAAAAGACAGAGTTTTGACATTTTTAAATCCGGAAAAAGATCCTTTTGGGGTCGGTTATCATATTATGCAATCCAAAATTACATTAGGGTCTGGTGGTGTTTTTGGTAAAGGTTTTTTACAAGGTACGCAAAGTCATTTAAATTTTATTCCGGAAAAACATACAGACTTTATTTTTACGGTTTTAGCCGAAGAATTCGGCTTGGTCGGTTGTTCATTTTTGCTGTTGCTTTATATGATAATCATTTTATATGGTTTCCATATGTCATTGAAAAGTGCAAACTTTTTTGGCAAATTGTTGGGGTTGGGCTTAACCGTCAATTTTTCGATGTATGTTTTTATCAATATTGCAATGGTGATGGGTGTTATGCCTGTTGTGGGAATTCCTTTACCTCTTGTTTCTTACGGAGGAACGGCAATGCTTGTCCTGATGGCAGGATTTGGTTTTATCGAATGTGTTCATATTAACGAAGAGCTTGAAATCGGTCGCCGTGGTGCGAAT
>JBJFAP010000203.1:0-5799 GCA_051887975.1 Alphaproteobacteria bacterium
TTATTTTTTTCACTTTACAACTTCCTTTTCTTTTTGTTATAATGACTTTATGCTATATAAATATAACACTTTAAAAATAATTGTCATTCTTTTTTTGTGTTTTGGGTTAAAAAACGCAAACGCCACTTGTGATGTTTACCATTCACAACCAATAATCAACACCAAAATTGATTATGGTAAAATTCATTATGACAATACAAAAAGCAATTCACAATTTCCATCAAAGCCTTACGCGTCAACGATGGGATTGACTGTTTCCGACTTAAAAGAAGATATGAATGCGGATATCAATATTATTCCTCAAGCGGATGGTTCTTTTTGTGTTACATTAAAGCAAGTCAATACTTATATTGGTTTTCCGCGCATTGACGTTTATATTGATAAAAAATACAAACCCGGCTCATGCAATTATAATATCATAAAAGCGCATGAAAATTATCACGTGCGTGTTCAGCAAGAAGGGCTTCAGTTTTTTGAAACGAAAATAAAGCAAGCAATCCGCATTGCGGCTGGCAAAATAAAAGCGGAACAGGTTTATTCTACCGATCAGGCAAACTCCGTTGCTGCCACGATGCTATCACGCATACAAAACGATATCAAACCGACAATGGATTTTATCAAAAAACGATTGGTCGAAGAAAATATGGTTATAGATACACCCGAATCTTATGCTGCCGAAACGAAAAAGTGCAAAAAGTGGTAAATTATTCATCCACGCAGCTTAAACCATCCAAAGCTGACGTTTTACCGGTGGGACAAAACTGACATTTTTGCGTTGTTTCATCAAAATAACGATTTGTACAACGCTTGGCATTCATCCGGACCGGCCGCGTTTCCTCTGCCATAAATGTATGAACACTTTATACATAAATTTGATCCACCCAACATCTCTGTCATACTCCGTTCCGTTTGCTTTCTCATCGTCATTTTTCTTCCTTTCATTACAAAACAAAAAATCGCCTTGGTGCAAAGGCGAGCGGAAGCTTAAGAGCTATTTGAAAAAATAGTGTGGCTTATTGACCGGATTTCCAGCGTATCCAACTACGCTTCCAATCATAAGACCAGAAGCGTTTTGTTTGACATGAATATATATTCACAACTTCAAAAGGCTCTTCACCCTCTGAACGGACACCAACCCATCCTTATGTAGGATGATATAGAAAACAATTTAAATGTCAACGGATAAAAAAAAGAGCCCATATAGACTCTTACCTTTTTAAATGGTGCCGGTTAGGAGATTCGAACGCCCGACCCACGCATTACGAATGCGTTGCTCTACCAGCTGAGCTAAACCGGCACTATGCGTATTTTATACACGATATTAAATTGAATTGCAAGTATTTTTTTTATCTCTTATATATTTTTTTGTCAATCAACCCTTGCGCGACTTTTAAGTATGACTTATTTAATTTTTGGAGGAAAAAAAATGAAATCACTCAAAGGAACTCAAACAGAAAAAAATTTACTTCTTTCTTTTGCCGGAGAAGGACAAGCCAGAAATCGTTATACTTTTTGGGCATCTCGGGCAAAAAAAGATGGTTTTATTCAAATCTCAAACATTTTTACGCTTACTGCGAATCAAGAAAAAGAACATGCTGAACGTTTTTTTAAGTTTCTACAAGGTGGCGAAGTTGAAATTTCAGGCACATTTCCGGCCGGTGTCATCCACGATACATTACACAATTTACAAGAAGCGGCTCGAAACGAACACGAAGAAGCGGAAGTCCTTTATCCTTCTTTTGCAGATATTGCCGATGATGAAGGCTTTCACGAAATTGCCGATGTATGGCGTTTTATCAGCGTTTCTGAAAAAGGGCACGAATTGCGCTATCTTGAATTGGCGGGAAACATTATCGATGATATTGTTTTTAAAAGAAAGGAAGCCGTCATGTGGCAATGTTCAAATTGCGGTTATTTGATATTAGCAAAAGAACCACCAAACAAATGCCCCAGTTGCGATCATGCAAAAGATTATTTTGAACTTCAAATGAAAAATTGGTAAGTTTATAAAAAAAATTGATCATTTTGTTTCACTTTAAAAGCCCGTTAATCGCGGGCTTTTTCATAATCAATTCTTGCCCACGTTCACAAGCAGACAATATCCGCAACAAATTCCGTATTTGTTTGATTTGGGATCAGTCTTTATATTCTTATAAAGAATCTTTCATTTTTCATCAATTTCTTGTTGTATATAAACCATTTATTCATCCAACAATTCTTGTATTTGAGTATTTATTTTTTCAGACCTGAAATCAGCCTCACCTTTTATATAACCGCGAATAAAACCATCTTTATCAATCAAGCGCGTTCGCGGTACTTTATCCCCACCCAACAAAAAGAAAAGTTTTTGTTTTTCATCCAATGAAACATCAATGTTATTCATACGGCGTTCTTTGTGTAAAATCATATCAACAACTTCAGGTGTTTCCTCGCCTTCTGAAATTGCTAACAATATGATATCCGGATATTTATCTTTTAATTCGTTTAATGAAGGCATTTCAATCAAACATTTTAAGCAAGTTGCTTTGAAAAAATTCAAAACCACAACCTTTCCTTTAAATGATGACAGGAAAACAGGTGTTTGATCGGCTGTATAAAAGAACGCTTCTTGCGGCACTTGCTTTTTTTGTTTATAAAGTGAAAATTCCGTTACAGGCGTATCCGATGACAAATTTTGAGCTTTTGTATTGCCAAAACAAATAAAAGTCGCTAGAATTAAAGTTAAGAATCGTATCATCAAAAACCTTTCGATGGAGTTGAAAATGAAAAAATATATTTTATTATGTCTTGTTTTTCTGTCAATTGCATTGCTTTGCGCCTGCGGACGTATGAACGCACCTGAAAGACCGCAAAACAGCAGTTATCCAAGAACATATTATTAACTCTTTAATGCAGCCATCAAATTAACTTTAGCAGCTTTTATCAAAGCCACCGCACTTGTACCGTCTTCCGGATAAAGCGATGTCCCGAAGTTGATTGAAAACTTGATTGATTTTTCTTTGTATAATACGGGCACAGTCAAGCAATTTTTTAATCTGTCCACAATCAACTTTACATTTGCTTTTTCCTTTATGCCTTCGAATAGGAAATAAAAATAACCGTCAGGATCTTTTGCCAAAGAATCCACCGTTCTGATAGAAGACTTAAATCTGGAAATCAAAACATCTTGAATATAATGTCTTCCCTCTAAACCGAACTGTTCTTCAATTTGGGAAAGTCCGTCAATGCGCACCGCCATAACCATCAAAAAGGACTGTAAATCTTCAATATTTCCACGTGCTTCACGCAAAGTCCTCAAAACGGCCTGATCAATGCGGTCATCGAGCAAAATCAAAGTCGGCAAGCGTGTATCCAAATCAACAGGTGATACATGCGACAATTTATTTTCCAAAGCCTCACTTTTTTTCTTTAATGCAAAAAGAAGTGTTTCATTTGTTCCTTCCAACATAATCGTCTTTTTGTCATTCAAAATAACCGGCAATAAACGACATTTCATTTCAAGTACTTCACCCGAAGCTGTTGTCATATGAACAATAAAATAATCAGATCTTCCCGTAATTTCAGAAATTCTTTTCTTTAAAGCATCTTTTTCATCTTGTGCAACAAAAGATAAGTCATTTTTTCCGATTAAATTTTCAGCAGGAACCCCTAATAATTTCGCTGCTGCATTATTTACATACGATATAACATCGCCTTCGAAAGTCATAAAAAAGGTATCTGTCGTTTGTAAAAAATATCCACTCAACACCGATGATAAAGCATTTGTTTGTTCTGTCATAAATTATCTCCATTATTATTATTGTTTCAGATTAAACGTCTTTTGAATGAAAATCAAGTAAAAAAATAATACTTTTTCATTTTTTTGTTGCCTTTAAAGATTTTTCGGATTAAACTGCGCCAAAAAGGGGATTAAAATGAAAAAATTTATTGCTTGTATTGTGTCAATTGTTCTGTTCAACACACATTTTTGTTTAGCAGAATTATCTGTTGAAAAAAAGGAAGAATGTAAAAATTTATTGGATTATGCAGAAAAATCTGCGCAAGCTGAAACTTGGGTGTATGACTATTGTGAATTTGATGATTCTGACATTGCTTGGTATGATTGGGCACCTTATATTTCACAACAACAACAAGCAAAAGCACTTTTTGAACTGTGTAAACGCTATCCGCAACATGAATATGGAGAACTTTATTGTACAAAAGCAGCTCAATTAAATTTCTTACCTGCAATTTATGCTTGGGCACAATCTGCTAAACAAGCTCAAGAATATGATTTATACGAAACACATCTTCAAAACATAATAAAGAACACTTTACAAAATGATAAATCTTTAAGTGCAAATGTCATTAAGCAAGCTTACTTTGATTTGGCTAAATACTATTATGAAAACAGTACTGATGAACAAAAACGACAAAATATCATCCCATATTTGCAAAAAGCCGCCGATAGTGGCGATATCGTATCCGCTTTTACATTAGCTGCATTGTTATATAAAAATGCAAATATTGAAGGATCTGAAATATACGAAAAATACCTTTGGCAAGCGATTATGAAAGATTGTCCGGCCGCTGAAGAATTTTTGGGCTTAATCGACCTTGACAAAACAAAAAAGATTTCCGAAAATCAATTTGCTTCGCGGTCCGACAGTCTTTTATTTTCATGCCGTTCGAGCCAAAAAGAAAATGCAAAACAATGGACACAACAACAAGTGGATGATTGCGCGTGTGGACCTTTACTGGCGCGATTAAAATTACAGCAGGACAAACCTTTTAAAATTATTTCCTTATCAGCTGACAAAGCTATATTGCAAGACAAAGACGGATTACACTATACCGTTTCTGTCGGTGATAAAATTGCAGACGGTTATGTATTGCAAGACATCAGACCTACCGCTGTTAAAATAGCCAAACAAGCTGTATCTACAACCATTTTGTTTATCGACCCTCAATGTAGTGAAATTTGTCAGGATGTTTTACAAACAAGTCAAGGGCATCAAACATACCACCCCTACACTTTAAAATTCACACAGCAAGAATGCAGTAAAATATCTGAAAACATTGAAATGCTTGACAATCCTCTTGAACCGTTCAGAGGTGTTCAACAATGTCAGTTGCAAGATTGGCAACGTTGGGGCGATGAAGCATTAAAATATAATCGCAAAAAACATTTATTTTTATTGGGTGATTATAAAGATTCATCTTACATTCCGTCCTTTATTTCTTTAGCTCAAATTACTTTTTCAAATGGCGGACAGAAAACATATTCTGCTATTGCTCAATTATTGAAACAAGCTGTTCAATTGCCTGCAAATGACACGCTTTCAAGGCAAAGACAAGATTATGCTTATTGCTTACTTGGTGCTTTGTACATAGGTCCATTGCAAGATAACAGCGAAGCAATACGTTTCCTTTCAAAAGGATCAGAACAATATGCTTCCTCATCTAATATTTTGGGCGTTATTTATGCAAACGGATGGGGTGTAAAACCAAATCAAAATACACTGCAAACTTATTTTGAAAAAGCAATTATCCAAGACGAACCAAAATCTGATGTTTCTATCGATGCTGCACACAATATCGGAATTTTAAATCGACAAGAGGACGTATCAAAAATGCAATATGGACATTGTGAAAGCATATTGGATCCAACACCTTTACAAAAAGATGACATTTTAAAAATATACCAAATGAAAGAGATAAAAAAATGAAAATAGCTATACATTATTTTTCCGGTTGCGGTAATACTGCTTGGGTTGCAAATAAAGCACGTGATTGTTTACAACAAGCAGGACATGAAAT
>JBJFAP010000204.1:0-5729 GCA_051887975.1 Alphaproteobacteria bacterium
TGTCATTTTTTTTATCCTTTCTATTCGCGGATATTTTAAAAAAAACTTAAAAAAAGTCAAGTGCAGTGATTAAAAGAATGTACGTCTTTTTCAAGTAAACGCTTTTTGTGAATAACAGGGTAATGTTCAATTATGTATTGGTATCGCGGACAGTTCTTGTCATGATCGTTAATTATCCCGCAAGCTTGTAAATGGGAATAAATAACGATAGAGCCCAGAAATTTAAATCCGCGTTTTTTTAAATCTTTACTGATTTTTTCGGATAGTTCGTTGCAAGATGGAATATAGCCGTCGTTGTGCTTGTCATATAAAATTGTTTTGCCGGCTGAATATTGCCAAATGTAATTGCAAAAAGAACCAAATTCTTGTCGAATGGATTGAAAACATTTTGCGTTATGAATAACAGCTTCAATTTTACGAATGCTTTTAATCATACCGTCTGTATTCATAATGCGTGTAATGTCAGATTTTGTATATTTTTCAATTTTGTCATAGTCAAAACCATCAAAGCATTGACGAAAAATATCGCGTTTTTTTATAATAATGTTCCAATTTAAACCGCATTGCATGACTTCCAGCATCAGAAATTCGAATTGCTTTTTATCATCGTAAACGGGGATACCCCATTCGGTGTCGTGATAAAGCCGATTTTCTTTTGAAGTTAATTTCCAATCACAATAAGGCATTAAAATCTCCGTTTAGAAATTATGTTAAGTCAAAAGAGTCTGTAAAGCAAGCAAATTATTATTTTATTGTGTATTGCACCTGCATCCTGTATGTGGATAAAATTTTAAAAGGACTTTGTTGGTGTCACTTAATTTTGAACGAAAAGCAGGCATTTGTCCTTTGCTTTTTGAGCATTTTGTAAATGAATAATATGCAAAAAAAAGTGTTGTTTATCGTCAAAAATGCGCGTTTTTAGATGTTTTATAATTTCCACAACTTTTCTAGGCTCACGACAAAATTCAAGAACTGTGTCCCTAGTTTCTAGAAAACAGCTTGAGGGGTAAGCTTAGGGGGTAAACCTTCTTTATTCCAAAATTGTGTTGATATTTTCAATACAATATAAAGGAATATCGAACAAATTATCTGTCTTTTTGTAATCCGACAAAGAAGTTCTTACTGCCTTTTCTGGGGCATACTTATCACAATAGGCTTTCAAACTCTTGGCTTTCAAATTGATGGTGGCTTTTACTTCAACCGGGACTACCGCATTTTTATGCTGAATAACAAAGTCCACCTCAGCATTTTTACCTTCCCAATAAGTAATTGGCATTTCAGGTAAGGTCTTTAATTCTTGTAAAACATATTGTTCTGTTAAAGAACCTCTAAACTCTTCGAATATCTTGCTTCCATCTAAAAGGGTTTCAACGTCTAATAAACTTTTAGCGCAGAACAAGCCGGTGTCTAGCATATATAACTTGAAGGAACTTCTGTCTTCATAAGAAAAAATAGGTAAATCCGGTTTAGTGAGTTTATTAACCTGATACACAAGTCCTGTTTTTTTAAGCCAAATCAGGGCATCTTCAAATTCTTTGGTTCTTGCCCCTTCTTTGAGTAGTCCATAAACAAACTTTGGGTTTCGTTTGGCTAATTGTGAAGGGATACTATCCCATATCATTTGAACTTTTGGCGTATCCTTTTGGGCTATATACTTTCCAAAATCTTCCTCATATGCCTTTAGCAGTTGTTTTTGTAATTCCCTGACTTTGATAAAATCTTTATTTTCAACATAGTTTTTAACAACTTCTGGCATACCACCGATATAAAGATATTTTTTAAGAAGCTCTTCATATTTTGACTGAAAGACCTTTATCAAGTTAAAATCTAATTTTCTTAGAAGTTCACAAAGTTTTTCTTCCCCAATAGCAGTTAAAAACTCACAGAAACTCATTGGGTATAAATCCATAAACTCCACTTTACCTACGGGAAATGATTTTCCTTGATGAGTCAAAGCCACGCCCAGCAAACTGCCTGCTGAAACAATTTGGTACTCTGGAGCATTTTCATAAAAATATTTCAATGAATTAAGTGCGTTGGGATTTTCCTGTATTTCATCAAAGATAATTAAAGTATCATTTGGGGTAATTTTTATTTGGGAATAAACTTCCAAACCGGAAATAATATGCTCAATATCCATATCACCCGAAAATAAATTATCCATTCTTTCATTGTTATCAAAATTGACATAAACCACCTTTTGATAGTAATTTTTGCCAAACTCTTTCAATAACCAAGTTTTACCAACCTGTCTTGCCCCCTGAATAACCAGGGGCTTCTTACTTGGATTTTCTTTCCATTTCAATAGGTTTTGTAAGGCATATCTTTCCATTTTATTCTCCTTTCTGATGGTATAATACATTAAAATTACACTTTTTGCAAGGGAAAAAATGTAAAAAATTACACTTTTTCACCCCAAAAAAGTGTGATTTTATAAAATAAGTTGATAAATTTGCCAATAAGAGCATGTATGGTGATGCCATCAACTGAAAGGATAATACATGGAAAAACAACTGAAACTTCTGGCGCAAATCATCCTGTCAACGCTTTTGACCGTATTGAAAAATAAGAAAATCAAAAACCGCCGATCAGGTTGAAGTTTTGGGGCTAATTTATAGAATTTTCACATTTCACTGGACTTTTGTTTCATATAAAATTAAAATTGGCTTAATGAAAAACATTGTGATTTTAACAGGCTCGGGCATATCGGCGGAATCCGGATTAAAGACATTCAGGTCCGAGGATGGGCTGTGGCTGCATCATCGCGTTGAGGATGTTTGTACTGTGGAAGCTTTTGAACGCAATCCAGCGCTTGTGCATTCTTTTTATAACGAACTCAGGCCCATTATGATGAAGGCATTCCCAAACGCCGGCCATCAAGCGATTACCATGTTGCAACAGGAATTGCCGGATATCACTATCAACGTTGTGACACAAAATGTGGACCTGTTGCACGAAAAAGCGGGGAGCAAAAACATCTACCACATCCATGGCCGGATTGATGAGTGCGTGTGTATGAATTGTGGCCATGTGCTGACCACTTTTGGGGATATTGAAAGTGATGAAGTTTGCCCGAATTGTCATGTTCAAGGGATGATAAAACCCAACATTGTGTTTTTCGGGGAAATGCCGAAGTATATGGACGAGGTGGACAAGATGTTGGCTGAATGCGACATGTTTATTGCGATTGGGACCAGTGGCATAGTCTATCCCGCGGCGGGCTTTGTGCGACAGGCAAAGTTCTGTGGCGCAAAGACCTATTTGTTCAATTTGGATCCTTGCAATAACAGCTCTCAATTCGACCAAGAAATCCTTGGTAAAGCCTCCCAAACTTTCCCGCGCTTCGCCGAAGAATTGATAAATGAATTAAAGAAAGGAAAAGATGAAATATAATGGATAGGACTGAAACACCAACTTGTTATCTTATTTGTGGATTTTTAGGGGCTGGTAAAACAACTTATTCACAAAAACTCTCCAAAGAAACGGGGGCAATCCACCTCAATCCCGATGAGTGGTGTATGAAATTGTTTTCCAAAGAAGAATACGAGCAAAATTGGGACAAATGTTTTTCCAAAACCATAGAACACCTTTGGAAAAAAGCAGAAGAATATGCCCAAAATGGAAAATCCATTATTTTCGATATGGGATTTTGGACAAAGCTTAGTCGGGATGAAGCAACACAAAGGGCAAAGGATTTGGGATTCAATCCTGTTATACATTTTTTGAATGTGCCGGATGAGATTTTAAAACAGCGGATTAGTGCGAGGAAAGGTGCAATTGCAGAGTATAATTTAAAGCATTTTGATGAATTAAAAAAGCAATTTGAAGTTCCAACTGAAACAGAAAAATACGTCAAATATGACAATTACCAATACTCTCTAAAAACGCCTGACAGCCCTCATAAATATCCCAATAGGCCTCATCAAAATTGCCGGTGTACCAAGGGTCTTTAACCGGACGAGGATTTTTTGTAAAGTCCAACAGGCGATGCACTTTGTGGTCCTTGTCGCCGCCAACGATATCCAAAATATCCCGCACATTATTGTCATCCATCGCCAAAATATAGTCAAATTTATCGTAGTCGGATTTACGGATTTGCCGCGAGTAATGTTGGGTGAAAGGCACTTGCATCTGCCGAAACCAAAGATTACTTGCTTTGCTTGTTCTTCGGTTGCGTTTGATTCACTTTGTGCCATCGCTTGACCTCCTGTCAAAAGCATTGTTGACACTAAGATGATTGGTAAAAACTTTCTCGTTTCTTTTCCTCCGTCAAATAATCCTTTAGCATGGGCAGGACTTGGATTTTGAAAAATTTCTTTGTCCAATCTTTCGGTTCAAACACGCCATCCGACACACACCAACACGTCATCATGCCATAAAGTTCGCAAATAATTGTGTGTGTCAGTAAGTCAATAGGGGTATTCTGTTTAAGCTCTTTATTTTTGACGGCTTTAGTTAAAATGTCTCGTAGCATATCAACATCAAATTGCCATTTGGCGTTTTGTCATGATATGTTTCTCCTGATGAGATTAGGTTTAGTATATCATTGACCAAAAGTCAAAGATAATCTCCCGCATAAAGCAGATAAAAGTTTATCCGTTGGCGCAAACAGTTTTCATTTCTTTTATACAGCATCAAACGGAACAGAGTATGTTATTTTGATTCCAAAATATGAAAAATCTTTGCAAGACTATAAGAAGCAAGAAATTTTATTACCGTTTATACAAAAGCTACATCTGCCCGTTTCCGTACCAACGGGAATCAAAGTCATAGAGAATAGTAGCTTAAGTTTTGCAGTTGAAGAAAAGATGGATGTTTGTTGGGAAATGGGGACTTTGATAAACAAATCGAAAAATTTATAAAATAAATAATCTGTTCAAGAGGGGGGCTTTGGGTTGGAACCGTCCACCCGATATTTTTGCAAGACACAAACGGGCTGAATCATAACCGGAACAGTCCACCCGATATTTTTGCAAGGCACGAAAAAAGCCCGTTTCAAACGGGCTGAATTTTAAATTGGTGGAGATAAGGGGAGTCGAACCCCTGACCTACGCAATGCCATTGCGTCGCTCTACCAACTGAGCTATATCCCCAACAACAAGCATACTATACACAAATTTGTTTTCTTTTGCAAGTAAAAAATGCTTAATTTTTAATTTTTTAATTTTTTAATTTTCCAACAATTCATACAAGCTGATTCGAACGTCTGTTAATCCTTGTTTCTTTTCTGCGCTTGTAATCAATAACTGCGGATGGCAGGCAATAAAAGAAGTCATTTTCTTTTTGACATCTGCTGTTATTTTTTCTAAACTTGCCGCATTTAATTTATCTGTTTTCGTTAAAATAAGTTGATAAGAAACAGCCGCTTTATCAAGCATTTTCATAACTTCCGTGTCTTTGTCTTTAATGCCGTGGCGACTGTCAATTAACAAAAAAACACGTCTTAAATTCGGGCGTCCTTTTAAATAAGTAAATACCAAATTATTCCACTCTTTAACTTGTTTATCGGATGCTTTTGCATAACCGTATCCGGGCATATCGACAATGTACATTTTATCATCTAAATCAAAGTAATTGAGTTGTTGAGTCCTTCCTGGTGTTGCGGATGCACGCGCCAAATCTTTTTTACAAAACACCGCGTTTATCAAACTGGATTTACCGACATTAGAACGTCCGGCAAATGCAATCTCCGTTTTTTCAGGCATCGGCAATGCATCAAGCGAAGCGAC
>JBJFAP010000205.1:0-5580 GCA_051887975.1 Alphaproteobacteria bacterium
TCTTTAAATGTTTTTGCCGAACGGTTGGTTGGTACTATCAATGTTATTTTTGAAACACCCCACAAATCCTGATGATGTTCCAGCAACCATCTTTTTACTAAAATATCACAAAACGAACCATCAGAACAAAGCGTATAAATCATTTATTTTCCTTGTTGATCAACGAATTCCTCTGTATTTATCAGGCACATTTCGATCCAACCAATTTTTTAAATCCTGCGTATAAGGCAAATCTAAATGAGTTTCCAATAAACGCCAAACACGCGGAATATGTTCCCAATATTCATTTTTACCATCACGTATTTTTAACCGTGCGAAAATTCCAATCACACGCAAATGACGTTTTATTGCCGTTATATGATATGATTTCATAAACAAATCATTATTTTCAAAGTGCATTTTATCCAAATAATATTGTAAAAGTTCTTTTTGTAATTGAGAGGGAACATCCCTTCTTGCATCTTCCAAAAGCGACATTAAATCATACGCAATCGGTCCGACAGTACCATCTTGGAAATCAAGCAAACCGCAAGATTTAAACCCTTCTCTGTCATGCAAATACATTAAATTTCGTATGTGATAATCTGCCAACATTAAACCGGAAGGCGCTTGTTTTATTGAATCAAATAAAGCATCGATTATGTCAAAATATTCTTGTCGGACAGATTCATCGGTCCCCTTCCCCAACACAGCCGGCATAAACCAATCAGTAAATAATCCAGCGCCATAGTGAATAACTTCGGTATCATATGGAGCAACATTTTGAACATCTTTAATTTTTGCAACTTCAATCAAAGCATCGACCGCAGCTTTATACAAAGAATATTCATCAGCGCCTTTTGCCAACATTTCAGCGTAAGAATCATCCCCTAAATCTTCCAATATCATAAAGCCGTTATCCAAATCCACATCATAAATTTTTGGCGCAGATAAGCCGGCATTGACTAAAATTTTATCAATAATAACAAATTCTTCCGTTTTTCCGAATGGCGGCACATCACTTGGCGGAGAATCCATTAAAATTACAGTATCATTTCCTTCTCCGATACGCGCATAGCGCCTGAAAGAAGCATCTCCGGTAATCCACTTAAACGGTTTTTCATCAAGATGATTTTTTTGTAAAAAAGAGTGCATTAAATTTGTTCGTTCCATTTTTCCAATCTTTCCTTCCATTTTTTATTATTACTTGAAAATTTAAAAATATGTATTTCATTTTCAACAGAAATTTCAATTTTTAAAATTTTATCCAACGGCAAAATATTTCCCATTTTTTCAGGCCATTCAATCATCGACACGCCCTCATAAAAAGCATCTTCAATACCTAATTCAAATACTTCTTCGGGCTTTTTCAAACGGTACAAATCAAAGTGAAAAATATCAAAGTTTTCCGCTTCATATGCTTGAAGCAAAGTAAAAGTCGGACTTGGCACTTCTTCATCCTTTCCACAAAGATATTGAACCATAAAGCGTGTAAAAGCAGTCTTTCCAACGCCAAGTGTACCATACAAAGCTACTATATCACCGACTTGAAGCAAAGACGAAAAACTTTCCGCCAATTTTTGAGTATCTGATAAATTGCTTAATCGAAATGTTTTCATTTGTCCAATCCAAAAAGTTTTTTAATTCCTCTGATGGGCGAAATACCACTTGAAGCCGAAGAATTGGACGAGTTTTTTTCTTCAGCTTGCTTTTTTATTTGAGCATCAGCTTCTTTTGCCTTTTTTTCTGCGGCTGCGCGTTTTGCGCGCCACTTAGCAGGTTCTTCGAAATATCCATTCCAAATACCTGTCTTTTTTAAATACGCGCTTTTTTCTTCTTCCACATATTTATTTGTTTGGCGTTTATCCGCGATTGCCCAACCGTCATGTACCATTAAAGCCGCTATGTCATCGCCATCAACATAACAAGTCGCCATCCTTAACCCTGAAGCATCTTTACCACCTAAAGAACATTTCACGTCCTTACCATGCAAGATAGCATTTAATTCAACTGCTGCCTGATCTGCGCAAGCATAGCTCATTTTTTGTTGTGTTTTACAAGTTTGCCCTCCATCCGGCACATCGATCCCGTACAAGCGCACAATTTCTCCGTTATACGCAAAAGTATTTCCGCTTAAAACATCACCGGCCCGACCGATTAACATATCTCCTTGAGGTTCTGAAATTTGCATAGCTTCTATTCTTTGCGGGATATTTGCCTCTGACAATTTTTGAACAATATCGTCAAAACTCAAGCCGGCCGCGTGGCACAATCCCAAAACGACCACCGAAAACAAAGCAAATTTCAAAAACAATCCAATCAATTTCGGAAAAGCAAATAAAAGCATCAAGATAACAACACCGCTACCGGTGCCTGACAACATCGGATTTTCATTTAAAAGCGGGATGTTTGCATATGTTTTCAACCCACCAAAAAGCAATGCCCCCATCAAAGATAACTTTATCAATAACAACATTTTGCTCTCCTTTGAGATTGGATTTTACAATAAAAAAATACATACGTCAACAATAAAGCAATTTTTCTTTTGACATTTTATTTTAATTACGATATAAGGTTTGTTATGAAAAAGATATTATACTTATCTTTATTATTGTTTTGCTTTGCTGCCAACGCGCAAGAGTGCACTTGGGAAGACCATCTGACTTCTTTATGGCACAGTGATGAATACGATTTTATTTTGCCGGTAAACACATGGCATAATCGTTTGGCGTACACACATAAGAAAATTAAAGAATTTAATGAACGTCCTTGGGGGGCCGGCATCGGCAAGCGTTATTATGATGAAGACAAAGACCTGCACAGTATGGTTGCGATGGTATTTATGGATTCGCATGATGATCCGGAACCTTTGGTCGGTTATCAATTTCAAAAGAAATGGTATTTTGGTGAAGAACAAAATTTTTCATTAGGACTTGGATACAGTATGGGCATTACAGCGCGTTCGGATTACAGTTGGGTTCCCTTCCCTTATATTGCACCGATTTTAAGTATGCAGTATTGGCGTCTTTCATTGGAAAACACCTATATTCCGGGGAAAAAGGGAAACGGAAATGTCTTGTTTACTTGGTTAAGAATTGAATTTTAATTTGGTTGAGCGGTAAATTTTAAAACAGCACGCATCTATTTTTTCTTGCATTTTTTTGGGGTCTGTATAAAACAAAGGTCTGCCCGTATCAAACTTTCCATCCGGTCTTTTCTTTAATGGCATATTTACTCCTTTGGATTTTAAATAAGCTTGTCAACATCCACCAGCTCGTCATACGCACAATTAAATTTTTCCATTTTTCCTCCTGTTTTTGTTTATTTTATAAAATCCTGTTGACATTCTATTGTATAATATAAGTATGTAAAGAGGAAGGCCTCTATGTCTGTATTTATTACGGAATAGCGTCCTCTCTACTTTTTTCTATTATATCATACAAATGAACCTTTTGCGGTTTATCTTCTTTTTCTTCAACTCTTTGTGAAGCGTCTATTTTAATCAAGAAAACATCTTTTTTTATTTTTACCTTGGCATAAAAATAATGATATTTCTCTATCGTTTTCTTTGAATCTATTTTTGTGTTTCTGCTTTCAATTCCATAAACAGTATTTGGTATGATTCTTTTTACTGCTAATAAATAATTGTCACGCCTGTTCTTTTCATCTGGATGCTTTAATAGATATTTACAACGACTAGAATTTTCCATTTCATTTCGTTCTTTTTTGTTTCCTTGAAAATCTATCAACCAATTAGGGTCTGATGTTTCAATAGCTCCGTTATTTACTTCTTTCATTGCATTACGAATAAAATCACGCAATTCTGTTTTTATTATGTTTTCTTTTACGATATCTGATATATCAACAACCTTTGCTTTTTTTATTGCTTTCCATTCTGCATCTGATATATCACTCGTCCACATACCAAGAGCATCTCTTTTTTCTCTGGATTAAAATTATTATCAAAAACACAAGTTATTCCTCCAAAGAAACACTCCTTTATCGGACAAACTGAAACAGAAAATAAATCCATTGCCACATCCATCGCTTGACGGTCGTCTTCATCCTGTTCCTCTTTGTCCGTATTCTCTAACGGTTGCTGTTGTGGCGATGGAACGTCATCAACATCTATCATTGTATAACCACTGTATCTGTCCAAAGATAAACGTTGACGGACTTTTTCCTGACTTATAACACCATTGGCAAGATATACGGCATCCCTGTCCGCTTGTATCTTATTCAACTTAGCACGTTTTTTTCATCCATTTTCCGTAAAGAAAACGGACAAAACAAATATGCAAAAGATGTTTGATGATAAATCGATAAGGAGCCTTCGTAGCCGTTGAAAGATCTGCAATCCAGATCACTTGTGTGTAATGAGTGAATGTAGTTAGGAGTAAACTCCTCTTGCAAACCCCGTTCTGTAGTTATCGACCTTGGCGTTCAAGATTTTCTAACCAACCGGAAAGCTCCTTATGTTTTTATTGTATGTCTTTTTATTTTTAAAAACAACAGAATTATTTGCATTTTTTGAAAATATTTAAATTGACTTTAAATTTCTGCAGATATATAATACTGACGTTTTTCGTTTAATAAAACATCATTTTTGAAATCAAGATTGCTAAAATAATGCCCGCTAGGTCGGCAACAATACCTGCCAAGATGGCGTGTCTGAACTTTTTAATCCCGACAGAGCCAAAGTAAACAGTCAACACGTAAAATGTTGTTTCAGAGCTTCCCAACATAACAGCTGCCGTTTTTGTTATTGGTGCATCAGCCCCATGCGTTGCGGCAATTTGCGCAAAAACACCCCTTGCCCCGCTACCGGATAAAGAACGCATCAAAGCCAAAGGCAATAAATCAATCGGCATTCCCAAAAATTCAAGAACCGGTTTTAAAACATACCCCAACAAATCAATCGCACCGCTTGCCCTGAACATAGCGACCGCTACGAACATCGCAACCAAATACGGAATAATTTTAACCGATACTTCAAAACCTTGCTTTGCGCCTTCGGGAAACACTTCATATACGGGAACTTTCTTGTACATAGCGTATAATATTACAAAAGCAATAAAGCAAGGAATAATTGCGTATGAAATCTGTTCCATTTACTTTTCCTTCCTTTTTGCCGGTTCGGGAGAAATTTTAATCAAAAATTTCACAAACAATATTCCGATAATCAATGCACCGAAAGTTGTCAACAATGTCGGCAAAATAATATCCGTTGCGTTTGTTGCCCCTAAACTCATCAATATCGCGATAACGGAAACCGGCAAAATTTGAACGCCGGCGGTGTTAATTGTCAAAAAAGTACACATTGAATCAGAGGCTGTATCTTTTGGATTCTTATTTAATTTCTGCAAACCTTCCATCGCTTTAATCCCCATCGGTGTTGCGGCATTCCCCAACCCCAAAGCATTAGCAGCCACATTCATTGTCATGTCAGCCTGAACGGGATTATCTTTCGGAATATCCGGAAAAATCAACCTGACAACGGGCGAAAGAAGCTTTGCAAATAAATCCAAAAGTCCCGCCTTTTGTGCAATTTGCATAATACCCAACCATAAAGACATAACACCTATTAAACCGATACAAATT
>JBJFAP010000206.1:0-5520 GCA_051887975.1 Alphaproteobacteria bacterium
TTAGCAACTAAAGCCAAAGCATTTTCTTCAAAAGAAACATTTTCTTTTTCACAAATTTCTTTGAAATAATTTGCCAATGTCGCTGTATCAATGCGTTTTAAGTCAAAGCGTTGACAACGTGATAAAATCGTAACAGGCACTTTTCTGATTTCCGTTGTTGCAAAAATAAATTTGACTCTTTCCGGCGGTTCTTCCAAAATTTTTAATAACGCATTGAACGCCCCCTTTGAAAGCATATGCACTTCATCAATGATATAGATTTTATACCGTGCGGATAAAGGATTATAGCGCGCGCCTTCGATAATTTCACGAATATTATCAACGCCTGTGTTGCTGGCCGCATCCATTTCAATTACATCCA
Source organism: Alphaproteobacteria bacterium (assembly GCA_051887975.1). GTDB lineage: Bacteria > Pseudomonadota > Alphaproteobacteria > CAAHEQ01 > UBA3637 > CAAHEQ01. The sequence goes on from JBJFAP010000206.1 coordinate 362, forward strand.
CATGGCTGCCGTTTGCAATATCCTGACAATGCTTACATACACCGCATGGATCAGGTGTCATACCACCCTTACCGTCAGGACCGATACAATTCAAAGCTTTTGCTATAATACGCGCAGAAGTTGTTTTCCCGATACCGCGAATACCGGTCAACATATAAGCTTGAGCCAATTTATTTTGTGCAATGGCGTTGGAAATCGTACGAACCAAAGCTTCTTGCCCAATAAGACTTTTAAATCCTTGTGGTCTGTATTTTCGAGCAAGTACACGATATTTTACATCTTCTGCCATTGTTAAAATCCTGTTAAAAGTGGAAGAACAACAGACAACCCGTCTTTGTCAAATGGGCTGCTTTCTTCCGAATCTGACCCGCTGTCTGACAATTTCGTCTGTCCTTGTCCTTCCTTTTAAACAGTATGCACAAAAATACAAAAAAAGCAAGAAAAAATTTTAATCTTTACACTGTAATGTATCACAAAAGATATTTATTCTTTCTGTCTTTCGTTTTGATTATTAATATTTTGCTTTTTACTTTGAGTGCTAATATACGTTATTTCCGAGGTTTGTGTTTCTTCAAAATCACGTTTCAAAAGAGCATACATTTGGAAAATATCTTGCCAATGTGTATGATGTTTGTTATCTGCTGTACGTGTTTTTTGAAATATAGACCTCATAACATCGAAATTCTTTCCTGTTTGAAGAACGGCCACAACACTGACAATATCGCAAATAAATTCTTTACAACAAGATATTTGATCGCCATAAGCACTGTGCCAAAACGCTGATTTACTACCAGCTATATGCCCCATATATGGCATATTAAGGCTGACAATTGTGTGTCCAAACTCATGTGCCAAAATGCAAGCAAATGCTGTATCTACATCATCTTTTGTTGTGCCTTCGCCATAATAATGCGGATTAAACACACCTAATGTACATTTTGGAGTTGCCTTTTTTTCTTTTATATGAGAACAATCTTCCATAGCTTCTATACAAGGATCTTTTTCAAATGCCACGTCTAATGTAAAATTTGGCAAACACTTTTTTATAATCGGTGCATTTTGAATACATTCCAACACATTATTGGCTCGTTGTTTTATTAAAGTAAATTCCTCATCTGATGGCAAATCCGTAAGTACATGAAATTCGCTTGACTCTTCTTGCCAATTTCTTGTTTGTATTTGTTGATCAAATAAATCTTGCAATTGTTTTTGCATATTGGTTGATACATTTGCATTTGTCAAAACAATGTTTAAAACTCTTTTTAAATTTTTATGCAAAACGTTTCTAACCAGTAATAATTTATCATCATCTTTTGAACGTTGCGAATCAATACCATAATAATTATCAATAATGATTTCATTACCGACAAAATCTCTCAATATTTCTTGAGAATCACGGCCACGTGCTTCACCACAATAAACGAGCTCTCTTAACAAAAAAGCTTTTTGTATCAATGCTACTTTTCTCTCATCTAAACGAACCGGATATTTTTTTGGTTGTTCATTATAAAAACGAATAACATCCGCCAAAAACTGAGGTGATAACTTAGAATTCGCACAAGGGCATAAGTCCTTATAAATGTTATCCGAACAAGCCAATTCATAATCAATAATTGCCAATTTTTTCGTCGTTACATCATAAAGGATATTTTGATTTCTTAAATCGCCATGTATAATAACATTAATTTCATCAGAAACATCCCTTTTTTCAAAATCGCTTAGAATTTTTTGAAGTTTTTGATAATCTTCTTCTGAAATTTTCCCTTTTATATAGGATTCTAATTTCACCCCTAATGGCTTTATATGAGAAATTTCACCAATTTTACAACCCGGAAATTTTAAATCTAATAAAGGTTTTTGTTCAAAACTTTTTTGGTGTACAAAATTTAAATATGTTGCAAAATCAAAAGCCAATTTTTTTTGTTCTGCTTCAGAAAGAGACGAATAAATTTCATATGTAAAATCAACACCTGCATAAGGTATGATTCTGTAATTTTCTCCCAACTCAGCTGTTGGGATTAAAACATCACCCGTATAACCTTCAGAGCAAAAAGACTTAAAATTTTCGGCTCTTCTTTGTTCATCCATATAGACTTGTAATATTTCCTTATTTTCAAAAATTTCTTCACAAGGAATTAATAAAACAGAAATTTTATCTGTTTCCCTTTCAAATAATCGATAGGCCGAAGTCGCTGCACCAGAATAACCAAGCTGTTCTCCGATGACAAAGCGGTTGTTCAACTGTCTTTCCCAGTATTCTTTCTCGTATTCTTCCATTTTGTCCTACTTCTGATAAGTTTGATAGTAGCAGTTTAGCACAGATTTAATGTTTTGTCAATTTTTTTATTTTTTGTAAACTCTCATCATTTTGATATTTGTAACAAATTGTTCTTCCCTTTTTTTAAAAAGTGTGTATAATAACGCAAGAGAGGATATGTTATGAAACAAGCTATATTATTTCCCGGGCAAGGGACACAAACGATTGGTATGGGCAAGGATTTTTATGATTCTTTCCAACAGGCAAAAGATGTTTTTAATGAAGTTGATGATGCACTCAATTATAATTTATCGAATTTAATCTTTAATGGCGACATCGATGAATTGACATTGACACAAAATGCGCAACCGGCTTTAATGACAGTCAGTATGGCAATTTGGGCAGTTTTACAAAAACAAGCCAATTTAAATATAAAAGATTTTTCTTATGCTGCCGGACATTCATTGGGGCAATACAGTGCTTTGTGTGCAGCGCAATCATTAACGTTGAAAGACACTGCTTGTTTACTTTGTGCAAGGGGTGCGGCAATGGCTCAAGCTTGTTTAGAAAATACCGGTGCAATGGCTGCCGTTATCGGACTGGATCGGCAAGCAGTACAGGAAATTGCGGACAAAACAAATACTTTTATTGCAAATGACAATGCAACCGGACAGATTGTCATAAGCGGACTTAAAGAAGATGTTATCAATGCTTGTGAAATATCGACTCAACAAGGCGCAAAAAGAGCCATTACATTAAATGTTGCCGGTGCTTTTCATTCACCATTGATGCAGTCAGCGCAAATTAAAATGAAACCTTTAATTGAACAGGCTGGTATTCAAAAAGCCCAAATTCCCGTTGTTTCAAATGTAAAAGTGTTGCCTTTAATTGATGAAAAAGATATCAAAGAAGATTTGATTTTACAAATAACAGGTCAAGTTGAATGGACAAAAACACAACATTATCTGAAACAAAATGGCGTTGAAGAAGTTTTGGAATTAGGTGCAGGAAATGTTTTGGCCGGATTGATGCGCAGAACAGAGCCTGATATAAAAGTTTATACAATTAACAATGTTGCCTCTTTAGAGGCGTATTTAAATAAGGAGTAAAATATGTTTGATTTAACAGGAAAAACAGCCCTTGTTACTGGTGCAGCCGGCGGAATTGGTCGCGCAATCGTAAAGGCTTTACACAACCAAGGGGCCACAGTTGCAATTACGGATATGAATAAAGAAGTCCTTGACAAAATGGTCAATGATTTGGGATGTCGCGCTTTTGCTTATGAAGCTAATTTAACAGATGGCGAATCCGTTAAAAATTTGGTCAAAAATGCCACAGCAGATATGGGAAAAATTGACATTCTTGTCAACAATGCCGGCATTACAAAAGACGGTCTGTCTATGCGTATGACAGACGAAATGTTCGAAAAAGTATTGGATATCAATTTACAAGCACCGTTTATGTTAATGCGTGCCGTTGTAATGGGAATGATGAAAAACCACTTTGGACGCATCATCAATATGGCTTCTATTGTCGGTGAAACGGGAAATGCCGGACAAGCGAATTATGCCGCTTCAAAAGGCGGATTGATTGCAATGACAAAATCTGTTGCGGCTGAAGTAGCTTCTCGCGGAATTACTGCGAATTGCATTGCGCCCGGCTTTGTTAAAACACCGATGACGGATGTTTTGCCTGAAGAAGTCAAACAAAAAATGTTCGCTTCTATTCCGATGGGACAATTAGGCGAACCGGAAGATATTGCTCATGCCGTTGTGTTTTTGGCCTCTGATGAAGCGCGCTATATTACAGGACATACAATCAATGTCAACGGTGGTATGGCAATGATATAAAAAAGATAATAACAAATGCAGTTAGATTATCAAATAAAAAACGGCAGTTCTAAACGTTCTGCCGTTCGTTCAGACCTTCTTTAATAAAACGCATAACGGAACGCCCTTTTGAGCCATTCATAACCAACTGATTAACCAAATCCTTTATGCGTTTTTCCGTTTTTTGAACTTCATTCGGGGTCATAACGCGCGCTTTTTCTTGGCGTCTTGCATATTGAATAACATCGTAAGCATTACCTTCAAGTGCAAAAATTTCGTACAAGCTGAAATTAATATCCAAGTATTCTTTATTTTTACGACGCATTTGACGTCTTAATTTTTCTTCTTTAGGAATACCCCTGTAAAATGACGCTTTATTCATCATTGCATAAGATTTTTCCCTTGCGCGCATCAAATGTTCAACAATAAAGCGCATAGCTTCCATTTCTTCTTTTGTGTGTTGTTTAGGGGATTTTTCCATTTTGTCAAGCAAATCACACGCGCACAAGAAATCACGAATGATTTCCGTATGGTTTAATTGTATATCCACCATTTCTTGTCCGGATACAACATCATCCGCAAAAACCTGATTGGATAAATTTTGCGTTTTGGTTTCATATAAATATGTACGCGTATCATCAACAGATGCCGAACGCGTGCTTTGCACTGTGGGTGTTATTGTTTTTGGTGTTGCTGGAACCTTTTGATTTGTCATTATCATTTCCCTTTCAAATTCTTCTGATGATATTATAACAGTTTTTTTAAAAAAAGCAAATAAAAAAGCCCTTGCTTGAAACAAGAGCTTTTCATCAATAATTTAAGTGTTTTATTTACAATTTCTGCCACACTTTTTGTATGCGCCAAGCGGTTCTTTTTTTGCTTCCATCTCGTACTTTGCAGCTTCGGCATACGGACCTGTTTGTTCAGAAGTTGTACCAATCCTGCGCAAATCAAAGAAACGCAATGCCGGCACTGCCAAAAATAATGAAGAATAAGTACCAACCACAATACCAAACAGAGAGCTTTTCATCAATAATTTAAGTGTTTTATTTACAATTTCTGCCACACTTTTT
>JBJFAP010000207.1:0-5463 GCA_051887975.1 Alphaproteobacteria bacterium
AGCGGCAGAAAAATTCAAAGATATTTCGGCTGCATATGACATTTTGGGCGATGAACAAAAAAGAAAGCAATACGATGCCGGACAAATTGATGAACAAGGCAAACCGCGCGCGCCTTTCGGTTTTGGCTCTTCGTCCGCAAGAGGACAAAGCGGTTACCAACAATATACACAAAATCCGTTTGGCGGTGGGACTTATTCATATTCCGGCAATGGTGAAGGATTCGAAGGATTTAATTTTGCTGACTTATTCGGTGGTGCCGGTGGTTTTGGGGATATTTTTTCTTCAATGGGCCGAGGTTCTGCAAGGCGCACTCAACCCATGGGACAAGATGTTTCTTATTCCCTGACAATCGACTTTGTTTTGGCAATGACAGGTGGCGAAACTTCCGTTCGCTTGGCATCAGGAAAACAAGTTAAAGTCAAAATTCCTGCCGGAATTACAGAAGGCGCAACTTTGCGTTTACGTGGAGAAGGTCAACAAGGTGGCGATGCACTTATCAAAATTAATATTGCGTCTCATCCGATTTTTAAACGCATTGGAAATGATGTTGAAATGACACTTCCTTTAACATTAAAAGAAGCTGTTTTGGGCGCAAAAATAACAATTCCGACTTTGACAGGGAAAGTGGCCTTAACTATCCCGCCCAACACCAGTTCCGATAAAATTTTACGCCTGAAAGGAAAAGGCGTTCCGTCAAAAGGCGACCAGCTTGTTCGTGTTCAAGTTTTATTGCCTGATAAACCCGATGAAGCTTTGGAAGAATTTATTCGTACGTGGAAACCCAGGATCCAAAATCCAAGACCATTTTTTTAAAATCATATAAAAATTATTGCAAATTATTGTATTTTACACAATGGAAATGCGTTTTTATCATCTTTTCCAACAACTTTTATGAAAGCAGCAAAATTATTAGACATAATAAAGCTTATTGCCTTTCCATTTTGTCCGGAGTGTTTTGTCCACAACACAACAGCATTCAAATACTTTTGACTTGCGCGGTATAATTGGGGACAATAATTGTCGGTATTACTGGCAAGTTGACAATCTGCCATATCAAACAACTTACCGCCAATGGAATCACACCACGTATACGCACTCCACCAATTCATGTATTGTGGACCAATACAATAATGTGTTACACCGTCCTTCCCCGTAAATTCAGTTCCATCAGCTTCTTGACAAGAAACAGTTGCTTTGGCTGAAAAAGAAAATAATAAAAATAAAACACTGAAAAAGATTTTCATACAACTTCCTTTCTTAAAAAAATCGCCATGGTGAGTGGCGACTGGAAGTTAGTACCTATCAAATGAATAGCGCAGTTATTCAGTCAAAAGACCTTATTAGCTGCCTTCCAGTCAAAACTGGAAAACATTTTACGTCGTTTAAAACGACAACATTTGAGAGGGTACTAATCCCCAAGACAGACACCAACCTGTCCTGTCTTTCATTATATATTTTATAAAACAAATCTGCAAGCTTTTTTTATAATTTTCTTGCATAAATAAGTAAAACAACCTATATTAAAACAAAGAAAGGAGATTTTTATATGAACAATATCAGACGTAATGATTCGTTTTTAACCGGTACTATGGGTAATATCAATGCCGGCTTGCGTGATTATATGTTGAAAGTTTATCAATTGATGGGATTGGGACTTTTAGTTTCCGGATTAACTGCATACATTGGAACAACGCCCGCCTTTATGAAATTGCTTTTCAAAGCAACGCCCGAAGGATTGACATATTCTTTATTCGGTTGGCTTGTTATGATCGCACCGCTTGTTTTAGTCTTTATGTTTTCATCTGCCGTTCGTAAAATGAATACATCAAAAGCGCAAGCCATTTTTTGGGCTTTTTCGGCGTTAATAGGATTTTCGTTTTCCGTTATTTTATTGGCTTTTACGCCACAAAGCATTTTTCAAACATTTATCATTACATCCGGTTCTTTTGGTGCATTATGCCTTTACGGCTATACAACAAAGAAAGATTTAACCGCAATGGGTTCTTTTATGATGATGGGGCTGTGGGGACTTATCTTTGCGATGATTGTTAACTGGTTTATGCAAAGTTCCGGATTTGCTTATTTAATTTCAATAATTGGCGTTGTTGTTTTTGCGGGATTAACCGCTTATGACACACAAAAAATTCGTCAAATGTACGTTGACGGGCAATCTTCCGTTAATGACACAACAGCTATTGCCGGCGCGTTGACTTTATATCTTGATTTTATCAATTTATTTTTAATGTTGATTCGCTTGATGGGCAACAGACGTTAATCCGTTTTTGATAAAATGGCAACATAAAAACCGTCCGTATCGGTTGTTGCCGGTGTAAAGAAAAGTTCTTTTTCCAAATAAAATGCAGGACAAGATTTTAAAAAGTTTTGTACCTGCATTTGATTTTCATCTTGCGTTAAAGAACAAGTCATATAGCATATTTTGCCACTTTTTTTAACATATTTGGTTGCTTTTTTAAGCAAGGTTGCTTGTGTTTCTAATAACTTTTGAAATTGCGCTTCGGTCAATTTTTGAACATTGTCCGGTGCGCGTCTGTATGTTCCGGTTCCTGAACAAGGCGCATCAATTACAACAAAATCAAACAATTCATTCGGCAAGGTTAAAGTTGTTGTGATCACAGAAACATTTGCTCTTTTAGCGCGTTTTTGTAATTCTTTCAAGCTTCTTTCGGATATATCAGAGGCAACAATTTTTCCTTTGTTTTTCATCATTTGCGCAAACAACAAAGATTTTCCGCCCGCACCGGCACACAGTTCCAACACTTCATCGTTTGGCTTTATTCCGGTTGCAAGTCCAATCATTTGAGATCCTTCGTCCTGAACTTCGATTAACCCCTGTTTGAAAGCATTAAGAGTCGTTAAATTAGTTCGTTTTGACAGAACTAACCCCAACGCAGAAAGACGTGTTATTTGTGTTTCAATTCCTTCTTTTTCCAACAATGCTTTTACTTGTTCACGATTACCGTTGACGCGCAAAACGGTTGGCGCTTGTTTTGTTTGCATGGCCGTCAATTCATCATCAAAATTATTTATTTTTTTTGCTAACCATTCAGGATAAGGCATAGCACGCCAACGCGCCCACACAGTTTCTGTAATTATTTTTCTGTCCTTTGAGCCGATATAGCGTCTTTGACGCGTATATTCATTGATAATTTCACTTGCGGGGCGTTTCGGATTTTGTGTTAATTGCCATAATTCGTCAATCGCAACGTTTATTTGTTCTTGTTGCATTTTTTAAATCCCTTTGCAACCAAATAGTATTCGACAGAATCTTTTCTGCTGGCAGGCGGTTTGACATGCTTTACCCACTCAAAATTCTTTTTTATTTGCGCCAAAAATTGGCTGTCCGTCCCACCGGCAAAAACTTTTGCGATAAACCAACCTCCCTCATTTAAAACTTGACAAGCAAAATCATAAGCAAGCTCAATCAAATTCATTATCCGTAAGTGGTCTAAATCTTGCACACCGGTTGTATTTGCCGCCATATCACTCATCACGACATCGGCAGAACCTTGCATTATTTCTTTTAACGCATCAGGGGCTTTTCCGTCATTAAAATCCATTTGAATCAAGCGCGCACCGACAATCGGTTCTATCGGTAAAATATCAAGCCCGAAAACAAGCGGTTTTTCTTCCGTTGAGCCTGTCTTTTGGACTGCAACCTGACTCCAACCGCCAGGAGCACAACCCAAATCCACAACACGCACGCCCTTTTTAAAGAAGTGAAATTGCTCATTTAATTCAATAATTTTAAAAGCAGCCCTGCCCCGATATCCTTCCTTATGCGCCCTTGCCACATAAGGATCATTCAGTTGACGTTGCAACCATGCTGTCGAGCTTGGCTTTCTGCCCTTTGCCGTTTTAACACGCGTATGCAATAAATGCTCTGCCATATTAACCCATACCGGAAACCATCTGATCTTGCATTGCGAATGTACCGGAAACAACCCAAGCAACAATCGCGGCAATCAATAAAATTGCAATACCATTCAAAACAGCGGCTTTTCTTTCAATATCACGCACAGCATCTTCCAACCATTCATTTGCCATCATATCCAAAGCAGTTGGGAAATTATCCAATTCGGCATAAATTTGTAAATCACCGATAACTTCTTTATCCGGAAAATTCAAATTCGTCATCGCCAACGCCGTACCCAAGTTTTCACCGTTATTAACGTAAACTAAAGTCCTTTCCATACGATAAAGCAAATACGGCGATGCATTCGAACGCAACATACGCAAAGCCTTTGACACAGGCATTCCGGCATTGACCAACGCGGACAACGATAAAAGCCATGAAACACCCACAAAAATTCGATACAAGTTCCAAGGTGGAGCTTTGTCAAATTTTGCACGCATACGCCCTTTCCAGCGTGGTAAAGTCCATGCGATAAAGATAAAAATAATCGGCAAAATAGAAAACAAAATAAGCGAATTATGACGCACCCAGTTGGATAAATCAACCAAACTTTTTGCTTGCCCTGCCCATACCAAATCCGGAACGGCATCGACCATAGGTGGCACCATGTATGCACCGACAGCGTAAATAATCAACACCACCATAATCATCAAAAACATCGGATAACCCAAAGCACCGAACAAAGGTTCTTTCATACGCTTTGTTCCTTCAACAACATGAATCAAGCGCATTAAAGCATCTTCCAAATTTGCGATATCACCAACAGATAACATCAATAGTTCACTTTGCGGAGCCCATCCTTGTAAAGCAGTTGAAAAACTTAAACCGTTTTGCAATGCTTCCATCCAACAGCCCATTGCAACAGCCGTTGAATCGCTTGGGTCTTTTCCATCATTTGAAGCAATCGCTTGTAAACGTTCCAAAGCGTCCATCAAAGAAAATCGGTTGCGTAATAATGATGCCAATTTACGGTAAATACGCAAGCGTTCCCCTTGTGATATTTTCATCATAAACTTTGCTAAACGGATTGTAAAACTGCCGTATGTTGTGTATCTTTTCTTGATGATATCCGGAGCTCTTGCAACCATTTTTTAATCTCCTTAATAACTGACGCGTTCGTCCAAAAGTCCTGTCCAACGTTCGACTTCTTCAATGTCAATTTCACCGGCAAGCATACGGCTGATGGCCTTTTCTTTCAAAGTACGTCCGCCCAATTCTTCTTGCCAATAATCAATTGCTTTTTTTGTTTCGCCTTGCAACATCAAATCCAAGAAAGTCGCGTCAGGAATAATAAACTCACCAACCACTGTACGGCCGGCAATACCTCTGTAATCACAATGCGAACAACCTTTGCCACGCAAATATGCGTTTTCTAACCCAAAATCGCCCAATGCACGTTTGACACGTTCACAGGCCGGATTATCCAACGCGTCTTTTGCTAAAACACGACAGTGAGGACACAAAGTTCTGAAACGTGCGCTGGAAATGGTCGGCATAGACCATCGCAGCGCGGGTCATCTGCAGGACT
>JBJFAP010000208.1:0-5330 GCA_051887975.1 Alphaproteobacteria bacterium
AAACAACAGGTCTTTTAATATTTTCAGTCATTATTTTTCCTTTCTTTTCTTTACTATACCCGAAAATAAAATAAAAGTGTAGTTTTTTTATAAAAAAATCAATATTTATGGAAAAATCAATCTTTCGTTTAACGTTTAGCGAACAGAAAAATGACTTTGTTCCTGCATTTCCAACTCTTCTTTTTGGGCTCGTAATTTATCTTGATACTGTCTGCGCGACAAAAATAAAAATAATCTTTGCGGTGCAACCGCTATATGCGTTAAATTATGGTAAAACAAAGATAAAAATTGAGAAACGATTATTTTTTCATTTACTTCACCTTCTTCCTTAACTCTTTTTAATAAAATTAAGGATAACATACCAAAAATTGCAGCACAAATGAAAAAGAAATCCCAATGACTTAAACGAATGATGAAAAATTCTTTCAATTTACTTTGTTCTTCCCAACGCAGTAATAACGCCAAACTTTTGTTTTCAAAAAAGTCCGCAAACATACCACCAAGCAAAGGGGCTGTTCCTGCCGTCAATGCATTTATCACGCTGTTAGTTGATAAATAAATCGAAGCATTTCCTTTAGGCGCAAGCTTTAATGCAATATTATTTGATGCCAAAGTTACACCGGCTTGTGCAATACCCATCAAAGCATATATAAAAATTAACAATGGGATGACATACATATGTTTTGCCGGATTTTCCACAAATATAAAAAGAAATATGCAAAGGACATAAAGCGGTGCTGCCACCTGCAAAATTGATTTATTGCTGTATGTATCACTGATTTTTCCCCAAGATTGCATAACACTGATACTCATCACACTTGTAATGGTCGTCAGAATAAGGACAAAGCTCATATCCATATGCAACGTTTTTAGCAACATCACAGTAAAAAAAGGAACGGCTAGATTGATTGCAAAATTCCAAAAACTGATGAATAAAATCAATCGTGCAAAATTTGTATCTTTAAAAACTTTTATGAGTTTTTTAAAAAAGCCCTCAGACGATGGTGGTTTTTCCATAATCGGTTCGCCTATTTTATAATACACAAAAATAGTGTATAGGGCCACGATAAACGCAACAACAAAAACAATGCCATACAGTTCATTTTTGGGTAAAGCGGAAATATTAAAGAAAAACACTAAAAAAAGACTTGTCAACAATGATGTCGATGTAATAAAAATCAACCGTTTTGCAAAAAACTTTCCCAAAATCTGCGGAGCAATTAAATCCTTCATCCAAGAATTCCAAGGTGCTCCGGCAAGGCAACTGCCTACATATCGCATTGTATAACAAAAACAAAGCCAATAAGCCGCCAATGGCGTTTGCGGAATAAAAGCCAAAAAAGCAACACCCAAAATACATAAACGCCCGATTCCTGAAATATAAACGACAATTTTCTTACGCGTTCCATATTTTTCAACCAACCACGCCCCAACAAATTGCGCCAAATTTGCCAAAGACGGCAAGGCCATCAAATAACCAATCATTAAATTTGATGCACCCAATATTAAGGCAACCGCAATTAAAACAGGTCCGGCTATCAAGCTTTCAAACATTTGAGCAAATATGCCATCCTGAAGCACCCAAAACAGACTTTTTTTGACTTTCCGTTCTGTCAAATCATGAGGATTTAAATTATGCTTAATATGTTTTAAAAAGTTCATTTTTTATTTTTTCCGAGCAAAGGTATTTTCTTCTTTTTTTTCAGTTCTTTTAAAACATCTGCTTTGACTTCATCCAATAAAACAACTTTGTCATCTTCATCCGAACAAGTCGGTACGGACGGACGAACATTAACAGAAGGTTTATCTTCTTTTAATTTTAAAGACTCGCCTTTAATAACTAAAGCAATTTCTTCAGCTGTCAACGTTTCGTACTCACACAATGCTTTAGCCAAGAAATTTAATTCCTTTCTGTTTTCGGACAAAATCTTTTGCGTTCTTGCATAAGCCATATCAATAATTTGACGAATTTGTTTATCCACTTGCTCTGCTGTTTTATCAGAAATATTTTTTCTTCTTGCCACAGAACGTCCCAAAAATACTTCACTTTCAGGTTCTTCGTAGGCGACAGGGCCTAAACTTTCACTCATTCCCCATTCTGTTACCATTCGTCTGGCAATTGAAGTTGCAACAGATATGTCATTTGAAGCACCTGTTGTCACTTTATTTTTACCATACACTATTTCTTCTGCAACACGTCCACCGAATAAAATAGACAAACGGGATTGTAAATAAGTATAGTTTTGTGAGTATTTATCTTTTTCCGGTAATTGCATTGTCAATCCTAATGCTTGTCCGCGTGGTACAATAGTTACTTTATGCAAAGGATCAGATTCCGGCAAATGTAAAGAACAAATCGCATGTCCTGCTTCATGGAAAGCGGTCATTTCTTTTTCCTTTTCATCCATAACCATCGACTTACGTTCTGTTCCCATCATCACTTTATCTTTTGCATCTTCCATTTCTTTCATTGTTACTTTAAACTTGTTGCGACGTGCAGCCAATAAAGCTGCTTCATTGACAAGATTTGCCAAATCAGCCCCTGAAAATCCGGGAGTTCCGCGCGCAATAACCCGTATATCCACATCGGGCGCAAGAGGAACTTTACGAACATGGACAGCCAAAATTTCTTCACGTCCGTGAATATCAGGATTTGCGACGACAACTTGTCTGTCAAAACGCCCAGGACGCAATAAAGCGGGATCCAAAACGTCAGGTCTGTTTGTTGCAGCAATTAAAATGACACCCGAATTCGTTTCAAAACCGTCCATTTCGACAAGTAATTGATTAAGTGTTTGTTCGCGTTCATCATTTCCGCCACCGAGCCCTGCTCCCCTTTGGCGACCAACCGCATCAATTTCATCAATAAATAATATACAAGGGGCATTCTTTTTAGCCTGATCAAACATATCACGCACACGGGAAGCCCCGACACCCACAAACATTTCAACAAAATCAGAACCGGAAATTGTAAAGAACGGCACATTCGCTTCGCCTGCGATTGCTTTTGCAAGTAAAGTTTTACCCGTTCCCGGAGGACCAACCAAAAGAACACCTTTCGGAATACGCCCACCCAAACGTTGAAATTTATTCGGTTCTTTCAAAAAATCAACAACTTCTTCCAATTCCTGTTTTGCTTCTTGAATACCGGCAACATCTTTAAACGTGATCTTGTCTTTAGAATTTAACAGTTTTGCTCTTGACTTGCCAAAGCTCATCGCTTTTCCATTTGATGATGCCATTTGACGCATAAAGAAAATCCAAAGTCCCAATAAAATAATCATAGGCAACCAAGAAACAATCATATCGGCCAATGAAAAACCGTCTTTATCTTCCGGAATGGCTGTAATTTTTATATTTTTTTCCTTTAATAGAGGAATCAATCCAGAATCTTCCGGCACAAAACTTTTAAAACTCTTTGCACCTTTTAACTTACCGCTGACATGTCTGCCTTGAATGACAATTTCTGAAATTTCATTATTTTCAGCCTTTTTTATTAACTCTGAAAAAGGCACTTCAACAGTGTTAAAATTTTCTTTTGGCATATAAAAAGGAATTGCAAAAACTAATATCAACAAAACAATCCAAACAATTGCTGATTTTTTGTTTTTGTTATCCGGTTGTAATTGTATATCCATAATCTTAATCCTTTTTTTGAATAGTTCCTATTATATCTGTATCTTCTCGTTTATAATCAAGCGCGGGCACAAATGCAAGTCCTTTTTTATCAAAAAATGCAGGTATTACCCTTTGCACCGCAGCCGGCAAACTTTTAATTTTCAAAGCATCGCCTAAGGGTGCAACTTTTGCATCTTTATTACAAGATACTTCAAAACCGCACCACACGCAAGATTCATTTTTATTAATATGTTGTGCTTTTTGCATCCTTGAAAATTCCTTACACACATAAATACCCTGTTTGTTTGAAATAATAACACATTCACATAAAGTCGTACACACATTTTTTTTAAGTTGCGAATATAAAGTTTCCAATTGGCTCATTCTGGCTTCACAACCGGAAACAAACAAAAAAGCTTTATTTAAAATGCGCAAAGCAATTTCTTCCGACAAAGGCGCAAAATCTCTTTTATCGATAAAAATAAAACCTGCTTCATGGCGTAAGACATAACTTTTCCAAAAATCAAATGTCATTTGTTCCAATGCGCGTCTGGCTCTTGACAATCTTTTTGCCGATAAAGCAACCGCTTCTGTTGTCAAACCGATTTCATCCAATTGTTTTTGAAATTTTCTTAAACGAACTCTTTCATATTCCATTGATTGATTGGACGGATCTTCCACCCATTCTTGATGAAAATAATGCTTCATCGTTTGTTGAATATCTTTTCTTGAAAAATCCAACAGAGGACGCCACAATTTTACTCCTTCTCGTTCTGATTGGGCTTGTATTGCAGATAATCCGTCAACACCAGAAGAATGAATTAAGCGTTGAAAAAAAGTTTCTGCTTGATCGTCCTGATGATGCGCAATCAATAAAACTGGCACATTATTTTCTTTACACCAACTTAAAAGCAGACGATATCTTTCTTCTCTTGCTTTTTCTTCGATTCGCGTTTTTGGTTTTTCGCCTTTCCAAACAAGCGTAGTATGCATTATATTTTTTTTCATCAACAAGTCGTGAACAAAGACAGCTTCTTTTGCCGATTCGGCACGAAGTCCATGATCCACCGTCAGAGCAAACAAATCAACATTGTTCTGCCTTGCCCACAAATCAGTCAGCAAACATAAACACAAACTGTCAGCACCGCCTGAAACGGCAACGGCAACTTTCTTCGGAACACCAAAAGAGGATGTAAAAACATCCATTTTAGCAAAAAAATCTACTGACTTTATCACTTTTCACAACCTAAATTTTTCATTTCTGTTTGAGCTTTTGTAATTAAAGATTCTGATGCTTTTGGATATTCTTTTTTAACGTTTTTAAAGGCTGTACACGCTTCTTTTTTCTTATTCAATTTTTCCATTGTCATTCCAAGCTTAAACAAACTGTCAGCGCCTTTTGAGCTGTCTTTATAACTTTTAAATCCTTTTGCAAAAGCAACAGCAGCCAATTCATATAATCCCCTTACATAAAATGTTTCGCCCAACCAATATTGCGCATTGCCCGCTAAAGGGTCGCTTGGATATTTTTCAATAAAATCTTCCAACGCAATTTGAGCTTCTGCATATTTTTTATCCTCTACCAATTTATAGGCGACATCGTATATTTGTTTTGTATCTTTTTTATCTGCTTCTGTTTGAGCAGGTTTTACATTCTTTGATGATTTTTTTTCCGTTTCATTTGCCTTTTTATCGACTTTTTTATCCGGCAC
>JBJFAP010000209.1:0-5290 GCA_051887975.1 Alphaproteobacteria bacterium
GCCCGCGCCAACAAATCTTGTTCGGCCAATTTATCTTCGATTAACTCTGCTGCAAATGCCGTTGCGTATATCGGGCACTGCAAATCGCGCCACAAATAGCCGACAGCCCCGATATGATCTTCGTGGGCGTGGGTAATAACCAACCCGACTATATCCTCTTTATGTCCGGCAATAAATGTCGGATCCGGCAACAACAAATCAACACCCGGTAAATGCTCATCAGTAAATCCCATACCACAATCAACAATCAGAAATTTTCCTTTATATCCGTAAACAAAAAAATTCATACCGATACCCGTTGCGCCGCCCAACGGAATAAAAACCAAAGAATCATTCGGGATAAAAACTTCCGGTTCTGATTCAATTACATTATTTTCATCTGTCATAATCAATCCTTATATCAAAAAAACATCGCCCGCCGTTATTTCGTGTAAGTTGCCATCTGTTGTCTGTAAAATCAAAGCCCCTGTATCGGTAATACCTTTAAAAATTCCTGTCATTTTTTGGGAAGGAAGATTGACCGAAATCGACTTTTCAAGTCCGCAAGCAAATTGCAACCATTCATGGCGAACGGCTTTAAAACCCGTCTTTTGATAGCATTGTATCACAGAATCAAGATTTTGTAAAATACTTTTTAACAGCCGTTTATAAGTCATATCAAAATGGAAATCTTTTAAACACGCAACAGGATACATCACATCCGTTGAAGGACAGGATTGTATATTAACACCTATACCGATAATTAACTTATCTTGGAATACCTCTAACAAAATACCGCACACTTTTTTGCCATCAATTAAAATATCATTAGGCCATTTGATTTTTGCAGATAATTTTTCCAAACTGCGCGCAACGGCAAGAGATATCAAAAAAGTGTAAAGCTCTGCATTTTTCAAAGGTTTTGGCAAAACAAGGCTTACCATCAAATTTCCCTTGCCATCTTGCCATTTTCTGCCCATTCTGCCCCGTCCTTTTGTTTGATGACAAGCGGAAACGGCCGTATAAGGCGGCAAGTTTTTAGCTGTATCATTTGTGCTGGCACAACGAAATTTACGAATCAAAGTCCATTCCGTCATTGTTTTTCCTTTCTTAAAGAAAGCAAAACACCGTACAATTCAATCAAAACGCCCAACAACAATAAGCCAAAACCAAACATCAACCATTCATCATTTGATTTTATGGACAGTTGCAAACGAATATCGGATAATTTTAAAATGCCCAACCTTGAAAATATTACCGCCATTGCATAAGAAAAACACAACAATCCGGCATTGATTTTTGCAAAACATTCGACTGCGTTGGACTTGTTTTTAAACCGTACCAGTAAAGAAAAAGACAATCCGAAAAGCGTTAAGCCTAACAACACATTTATCAAATCCAATGAAACGGCAAGGCTGATAAATGCCATAAAAGGCAATCCGTAAAATAACCAATTCTTTTTTTGAATAAACCGATATGACAAAAATTCAAATATAAATATCATCAACAGAGCAACACCTGCAAAACGTCCTTCTCTTAATCCCGTAAACATATCCGTTTCAATCAATGACAAACAAACCCCCGACAAAAAACAAAAAGTTCCTATCATAAATATTTGAAACCGCTTTGCAAAAAACACAAACAAGGAAGACAGCGCGCAAATTCCCATGCTGATAAATAAAATATGCATAAATGTCAGCATTTTTTACCCCTTATTGCAACAGAAAAAATCAACCATAATATCGCCAAACCAAACATAACGCAAAATCGCATATGTTCTTGGATCAAGCCCTTTAAGGACAAATCATAAATATTATTCAATGCTCTGGATAAAAATGACTGCACACAAGATAAACAAGGCATTTGCGCATACGCATTTAAGCAAATCAATCCACATCCCCAAAAAGATAAAAGCAATATCACTTTTGATGGCAACAATTTTACTTTTTTAAAATCTTCATCCGGCTGTTTACGATATATAAAAAGCAAAAGGAATATAAAAAACACGGAAAAACTTGCAATCAACCATTGTTTTGTTTGCACGGCAATTCCTAACCAAAATAAAAACAAAAGAAAATATAACATCAATTAAAATGTATCCTTTGCTTTTAAAATTGTGTTTGGCACTTTCTTTTCTTCGTTTGTTTTTTTAATGTATTCACTTAACGCTTCTTTAAGATTTAACCGAAAACTTGTTTTCTTTTTCAATTTACTGATTTTGTTATCAGCAGAAAAAACAAATTCGAAAACATCCCCTTGTTGCGTTAAAAATGCATTCAATCTTTTGAAATCCAAAGACTTTAAATTTTCCAAATAAGGACTGATATATTTATCCGGCGTGTATTGGATCAGACCTTCAGACGGAACATTCAATTCCAAATTGCGCAAGATGAATTGATTATCACGAACTTGTGCTGAAAGAGACACACTGCCTGATCCTGTAATCTTCAAATCCGGAATGACCATATTATCCGCAATTGTTTGCAAGGACACTGTTTTTCCTTTTAAAGAAAATATATAACTTGGCGCATCATACCCATACCACATCGGATCTGCCCTGAAATGATATCCGGCAACTGTTGTATCCATAGAAGACAAGTTAAACTGTTTTCTTGAAGCATCAAAAACAACTTGAGCCGAAATATTTTCAAATGGTACTGATGTTTTTAAAGACTCTGCATACATTTCCTGAACACCTTGCCCCCCTAAAGGAACGATTTGTGTTAAGTTCAAAACACTTGTTAAACCGTCAACTTCCATATTTCCCATTTTGAAAGACACATCATCTAAAAGAACCTTTAAAGGACCGGAAACCGACCGCAAATTACTGTAATGAATCTCACCGTCAAAATTGACTTTTCCTGTCATATTTTGAATATCCGGAGAAAAAAGTTCGGAAATTTCAAAAAGGCTGGGTGAATTTTCAGAAAAAACAACCGGATTTTTCGTCTTAACACCCATAATCACTTCGCCCGTGTACGGATAATAATAACCATTTACTGACACAGCCAACCAATTATCCATTGCATTTAAATCCGCGGCAAAGTAATAATCATTATTAAAGCTTGCGTTCACAGAAACGGGTAATTTAAAATAAGGTGTTTCGTTAAACCTCATCTTTTGTGCTTGTAAATTTGCCCCAAAAGAAGATTCGGTAAACTTCAACTGTAATTTACCATTGGAAAAACTAATTGTATCATCCGTTAAAGATTCAATATCGGCACTCGCCGTACCTTTTAAAGTTTTTTCCTTGACATCGTAATTTGCTTTTATATTCATACCATTCAAAGAAATGCTTGTTGTTGATGGATCTCTTGTTAAACGGCTCTTACGCGCAGAAAATTCTGTCTTATCAACGGGAAGATTAAATTCGATTCCTTTCTTATCAATAGAAAACAACTTTTCTTTTGAAGGCAATAACGGCAAGCGAAGTGGAAACGGAACAAATAAACTTGTTTCCATCCAACGATAATATGGAGAAAAGAAAACCAAGTCAGCCAACTTATCCAAATAATACGTACATCCGTCAAAAGTACAAGTCAAACGCCCCGTAGAAGATAATTGCGCCGTTTCGAAAGAAAGCTCCGGATTCTTTATGTTCGAAATTTTCAAAAATATCGGTGAATCGGTAGACATTGAACTTAAATCATCTGCAAAAAGTAAATTATAGGCATTAAATTCCACACCCACGTCTGTTTTTCCCTTCACAGTCATTGTTGATTTAAGTGCATACAAATTCTTTTGATTACGCGTCAATTGAATGTCAACGTCCTTATCGAAACCATCTTTTGAAAGCGACCCCAAGAAATTAAATGACAACACTTTACCTTTATTTGTTTTTGCTGTAATTTTCCCCCTTAAGTTTTGTTTTTCCATAGATGGCAATAATATATTTCCGGATAAAATATCCACAGTCCAATCCACTCCGGAAGAAGAAATATCCAACTGCACATCAGCACTTACCGCCCCGTTTTTTCCATCAAAACTGATTGGTAAAGTTAATTGCTTTTTACCTGTCAAAGTTCCAACCCCTGACAAATTGACCGGCATATATTCGGATCCTGTTTGAACGTACATCACCGCATCATCTAAACGCAAAGATTGAACAGAAAACCATGAACGGTTGTCCAAAACACCGACACTCCACAAAACACGCGTTAATTCTTGGAAATTTTCTGCAAGCGGCTTCTTGGAATTTCGAAACAACCTCAATCCATCAAGCCCGACCATCTGTATTTTTTTATCCAATAAACCGGCAAAAGAAAAGCTTGCGTTTATTTTTGCGATACTGAATAATCCGTTCTTTTCTTTTACGTTATTGAATGAAATCGTCAAAATATCATCTGCACGCGAATAAACAACCTGTTCCACAGATACATTGTTTAAGTTATGCTTTTGCAAATATGTCTTGACAACACTTTCAAAGTGAAAATACAAAAACAAACATATTGCAAAAAAGCCCATACCAATCAGGTAAAAAACAACTTTAAAAAACATCCAGATTGAATTAAGCGCATTCCACAGATTTGATTGTTTTTTTAAATACTCGTTCACTTTGCGTTTATATGCGTAAACTTCCTTCAAATCAAAAGAAATATTCATCTTTTTCTTTTGCTTTGTTTGTTCCGGCTTTTTATCACCCGCAGAAATAATAGACAACAAATCCGGTTCAGTCTGTTTTTTTTGCACCGCAGGTGCTTTCGATTCGACTTTTCCGACCGGTGCATTTACACCGGACGCATTACTTCTGAAATCATGTGATTTCGGAGGTCCTGCATATTCTTGAGTTGTATTTACTTTATCGTCCATTGTTTTTCCCCAGTTCTTTTTTCTTTAGTTTAGCGTACTTTTAAATATTTTCAAGCATTTGTTTAAATTCTTTTTCATCTATGATAGCAACGCCCAGACTTCTTGCCGTTTTTTCCTTACTTCCGGCATTTTCACCCAAAACAACAAAATCTGTTTTCGATGACACAGAACCGGACACCTTTGCACCAACGGACAAAGCCATCGCTTTAGCTTCATCTCGCGTCATATTTTCCAACGTGCCTGTAAAAACTATTGTTTTTCCGGTTAGCGCACTTTGTTTTTGATTATTTTCATATTTTTGAATAACGACATCAGATTTTAATTTTTCAAGCAAGTCTAAATTATTTTTTTCCGCAAAAAAGTCAATAATATCTTCTGCCATCACATCACCGATGCCATCAATTTGAGTCAATTCTTCTTTTCCCATCAAAGAACACATCTGATTTTCAAAATTTTCAAAACTTACAAATCTTTGAGCCAACAATCGCGCAGTTGCCTGTCC
>JBJFAP010000210.1:0-5255 GCA_051887975.1 Alphaproteobacteria bacterium
GCGTGATTATATATTGAAAATAAAAATAATGCAAGTACTTTTTAAAACTTTTTTTACTTTTTGTCTGAAAAGGGCAATAAACTTGATTAGTTTTATTTTTAACAACACCTTCTGACACAAAAACAAGCCATTACTTCGAACTTATTTTTTCCGTGTCATGCCAAAGCGATAGCAAAGAATCCAAAAAACAGGCAAAATCTTTTGAATGGATTAAAGGATAAATTGAATAAAAACCACTGATTTTATTTACCAAACATAAAAAATGCTTGACAATTAAAAGGAATCTGTTATACTGCCCACAGCTTTCCGAAGTTGAGGCAGGTAATGAAAACCATGTTAACGGCTTTGATAGAAAGTATTTCCGGCGCGTTTGTTGGTCGGGAAAAAGGTTCTTCCGGTTGCTCGAAATGGGTCGTCGGAAGGTTTTTTTAATATATTAAGGTATAAAGGAAATGATAAATGCCTACAATTAACCAATTAGTCAGAAAGCCAAGAAAGGCAATGACAAAAAGAAATAAGGTGCCGGCTTTACAAGCTTCACCGCAAAAGCGTGGCGTTTGCACACGTGTTTACACGACAACTCCGAAAAAGCCGAACTCTGCTTTACGTAAAGTTGCTCGTGTTCGTTTAACAAATGGTTTCGAAGTAACTTGCTATATTCCCGGTGAAGGACATAACTTGCAGGAACACTCCGTTGTAATGATTCGCGGTGGCCGTGTAAAAGACTTACCTGGTGTTCGTTATCACATTATTCGTGGTACTTTGGATACACAAGGTGTTGCTAACCGTAAACAAGCCCGTTCTTTGTACGGTGCTAAACGTCCTAAATAAGGAGATTGAATTATGTCAAGAAGACACGCTGCTATTAAGCGCACAATTAACCCAGATGCCAAATTCGGCAATGTGGTTGTCGCAAAGTTTATGAACAGTGTTATGATGCGTGGTCAAAAGAACACAGCAGAAAAGATTGTTTATGGCGCTATTGCAAGAATTGAAGAAAAAACAAAAAAGAATGGTTTGGAAACGTTCTTGGAAGCTTTGGAAAAGGTTAAACCATTGGTTGAAGTTAAATCTCGCCGTGTTGGTGGTGCAACTTACCAAGTTCCTGTTGAAGTTCGTCCTGATCGTCGTCAAGCATTGGCTATTCGTTGGATTATCGATGCTGCACGTAAACGTTCAGAAAAAACAATGGAAGAAAGATTGTTTGGCGAATTGATGGATGTGATGGCTGATCGCGGTAATGCTTTGCGTAAACGTGAAGATGTCCATAAAATGGCTGAAGCAAACAAAGCTTTCTCACATTATAAATGGTAGGCGGGGGATACTATTATGGCTAGAACAACAGATTTATCTTTGTATAGAAACATTGGTATTATGGCACACATTGATGCCGGTAAAACAACGACATCAGAACGTATTTTGTACTATACCGGAAAATCTCATAAAATCGGCGAAGTGCATGATGGTGCTGCCACGATGGACTGGATGGAACAAGAACAAGAACGCGGTATTACAATTACTTCCGCTGCAACAACTTGTTTCTGGAAAGGACACAGAATTAACGTTATTGATACGCCGGGACACGTGGACTTTACTGTTGAAGTGGAACGTTGTTTGCGCGTTTTGGATGGCGCAATTGCTGTATTTGACGGTGTTGCCGGTGTTGAACCGCAATCTGAAACCGTATGGCGTCAAGCTGATAAATACAATGTACCGCGTATTTGTTTCTGTAATAAAATGGACCGTATGGGCGCAAACTTCTATCGTTGCGTTGATATGATTAAAGATCGTTTGGGCGCACGTCCAATGGTTATGGCAATGCCTATCGGTGCAGAAGCAAACTTTGTCGGTATTGTTGATGTTTTGAAGCAAAAAGCAATCATTTGGCATTCTGAAGACTTGGGTGCAACTTTTGAAGAAAAAGAAATTCCATCTGAATTGCAAGAAAAGGCAAAAGAATATTATAACGAATTGGTGGAAATGGCTGTTGAAATGGATGACGCAGCTATGGAAGCTTATTTGGAAGGGACAATGCCGGATTTTGACACACTCAAAAAATGCATTCGTAAGGGAACGATTGAACAAAAATTTGTTCCTGTTTTGTGCGGATCTGCCTTCAAAAATAAAGGTGTTCAACCTTTGTTGGATGCGGTTGTTGATTATTTACCGTCTCCGTTGGATATTCCGCCGGCTCACGCAATCAATGCAAAAGACGGATCGGATACGCATGTTGAATCCAAAGATGATGCTCCATTTGCAGGATTAGCGTTCAAGATTATGAATGACCCGTTCGTTGGTTCTTTAACATTCTTACGTGTTTATCGCGGTGTTTTGGAAACAGGTTCTTATGTACAAAACTCTGTTAAAGACAAAAAAGAACGTATCGGACGTATGTTATTGATGCACTCCAATCACCGTGAAGATATCAAAGAAGCCAGAGCAGGTGATATTGTTGCGTTGGTTGGTTTGAAAGATACAACAACCGGTGATACATTGTGTGATGCTGCAAATCCTGTGATTTTGGAAAAGATGGAATTCCCAGATCCTGTTATTGAAATTGCCGTTGAACCAAAGACAAAAGCTGACGTTGACAAAATGGGCTTGGCTTTGACCAGATTGGCAATGGAAGATCCATCATTCCGTGTTACTTCCAATACAGAAACAGGGCAAACCATTATTAAAGGTATGGGTGAATTGCACTTGGAAATCATTGTGGATCGTTTGAAACGTGAATTTAAAGTGGAAGCAAACGTTGGTGCTCCTCAAGTGGCATACAGAGAAACAATTTCTCAAGCATACGATTGCGACTACTTACACAAAAAACAATCCGGTGGTGCTGGACAATTTGCACGTGTTAAGGTTTTGTTTGAACCGTTACCTGCGGGATCGGGCTATCAATTCGAAAACAAAGTTGTTGGCGGTAATGTTCCGAAAGAATATATTCCTGCTGTTGAAAAAGGTTTGGAAATGGCAAAAGAAACGGGTGTTATTGCCGGCTTCCCATGTACAGACTTTAAGGCAACTTTGCACGATGGTGCTTACCACGATGTTGACTCTTCATCAATGGCGTTCGAAATTGCGGCGCGTGCTTGCTTCCGTGAAGGTATTCCGCAAGCCAAACCAAAATTGCTTGAACCGATTATGAAAGTCGAAATCGTAACACCGGAAGATTACATGGGTGATATTATCGGTGATTTGAACAGCCGCCGCGGACAAGTCGGGGGTATGGATCAACGCGGTAATGCACGTGTTATTGATGCTCAAGTTCCATTGGCAAATATGTTCGGTTATGTAAATAACTTACGTTCTATGAGCCAAGGTCGTGCACAATATACAATGCAATTCGACCATTATGCAGATGTTCCGCAAATGGTTGCGGATGAAATTAAGGCCAAATTGGCTGGTTAGTTTTAACACGTTCCCGTTCGTTTTCAACGGGCGGGAACATTTTTAACATTAAAAAAGGAAAAAGAAAATGACGAAAGAAAAATTTGAAAGAAGCAAACCCCATTGCAACATCGGAACGATTGGGCACGTTGACCATGGGAAGACGACGTTGACAGCTGCGATTACGAAGATATTGGCAGAAAAAGGGGATGCAGAATTTGTCGATTATGCAAACATTGATAAAGCTCCGGAAGAAAGAGCACGTGGAATTACGATTAACACATCGCACGTAGAATATGAAACGGATAAAAGACACTATGCACACGTTGACTGCCCGGGACACGCGGACTATGTAAAGAACATGATTACCGGTGCGGCACAAATGGATGGCGCTATTTTGGTTGTGTCAGCAGCGGATGGTCCGATGCCGCAAACACGTGAACACATTTTGTTGGCTCGTCAAGTTGGCGTTCCTGCGATTGTCGTGTATATGAACAAATGCGACCAAGTGGATGATCCGGAATTGTTGGAATTAGTCGAAATGGAAATCCGTGAATTGTTGAGTTCATATCAATTTCCTGGCGATGAAATTCCAATCATCAAAGGATCAGCGAAAGTAGCGTTGGAAGGCGGAGACGAAAAGTTGGGCAAAGAATCAATCCTAGCATTGATGGATGCAGTTGATTCATACATTCCGCAACCGGAACGTCCAAAGGACAAACCGTTCTTGATGCCGATTGAAGACGTATTTTCAATTTCAGGACGTGGCACAGTCGTAACGGGACGTGTCGAACGTGGTGTCGTCCATGTTGGTGATGAAGTTGAAATTGTGGGAATTAAAGCGACGCAAAAGACAACAGTCACAGGTGTCGAAATGTTCCGTAAGTTGTTGGATCAAGGTGAAGCAGGAGATAACATTGGTGTATTGTTGCGTGGTACGAAGCGTGAAGAAGTGGAACGCGGACAAGTATTGGCAGCCCCTGGAACAATCACACCGCACACAGAATTCACAGCGGAATGCTATATTTTGACGAAAGAAGAAGGCGGACGTCATACACCGTTCTTCACAAACTATCGTCCGCAGTTTTATTTCAGAACAACTGATGTAACAGGAACGATTGAATTGCCGGAAGGCACAGAAATGGTAATGCCTGGGGATAACATCAAGATGACAGTGAAATTGATTGCGCCTGTTGCGATGGAAGAAGGCTTGCGTTTTGCTATTCGTGAAGGCGGACATACGGTTGGCGCCGGTGTTGTTTCTAAGATTTTAAAGTAATAATTTTAAAATAATTAAAAACAAAGTTTACAAAAATCCCTCACTTTTCGTGGGGGATTTTTTGGATTTTGGGAAAATGAAGTTTTTGCTAAAAAAATATAAAAAAGCGCAGGAAACTGGACAAAAATGATTATCTAAAAAGGGATATTTTTGTACAGTGCGACTCAAAGTATAAAAAAACAACAAAGAAAAATCCTTTGAAATAAAGGATTTTTGCATATTTTATAAAATTGTTTTTGATGGATGTTTTTATGCTTTTATGCTTAAAATGCTATGACAAATAAACGTTCCTTTTGAATAGTGAATTTGTCATGGAAAAGCTTGTTAAGAGAGGAAAAATATGATGCGGTTTGCTTCTGTTTGCTCAATTTTTGGAAAAGTCGGAAAATACTTGCGTTTACGCGTTTTATGTCAATTGCGATTGGATTCGATTTGCGTATTCATCAAAAAGAATCGTCATTCTGAAGCGAAGTGAAGAATCCAAAAAAAGGAAGTCATATTCGTGCTTGACACGAATATCCAAGCCGTATTGTATGGATTCTCGGGTCAAGCCCGAGAATATGGCAATTTGAAAACGTGCCTGTGGCAC
>JBJFAP010000211.1:0-5220 GCA_051887975.1 Alphaproteobacteria bacterium
AACTCCTGCGGATTTAAACGGAATTTATTTAATTTTATATGTTTTTTATATGTTTTTGCTTTTATATATTTGTAGAAAGTAGTATTGGCGCAGTGTTTATGTGCTTGCTTGTGGCACGTATTTTATTTTCAATTGTAAAACAAATCCAACAAGATACAATTGTAAAACAAATCCAACAAGATACATCAAAACCGACCGAAAAGGATAAAATATGATTTCAAAAACAGATTTTATAGAACGAATTGAAAAGTTTGTAATTCCCAGAATCAAAGCGTTGTTAAAAAAACAAAAAACACCGATTTCTCAGTATGTTGGTGTTGCGATTGGAGCCTTGGTACTCATTATATTTGCTTTTATTTCGGTTGGTGGGTTAATAATAAGTTTGATTTGTGCTGCTAGGGAAAAAAATGTAAGTGATTTTATAATACCAATTATTGTTTTTGTGTCTTTCTTATGCGTTGTAGTTTTTGCCTTTTACCAATTATTTCGAGTATGCCATTCTATGTCCGATTGGCTGATAGATAAAAATATTCATTTGTTGGTAAAAGATGTGCTCAATGCATTATATTTGACGAATATAAAATTTAATAAGTCAGATGCAAAAGCATTTTTTAATGAAATTGGGCTTTTTAATCCGTCCTTGAAACGTCAAGTGCGTTTTGATAATGACGTAAGTTTTTCCTTTGATACAGGAAAGGCTAATTTTTATTCGGGATATTTTCAAAGCTCAAATGACAGGCGTGATAATATGGATATGTTCTTGTTTGAAATACCATTGAAGAATTTTTATAAAACGCCTGTTGTTTTTACGTTGGGGGATAAAAAAGGAATCTCTGCCATTGATTTTGCATCGATTGATGATGCAAATACGGCTTTTACAATATATGGAGATAAAGAAGATATTCGATATTTAAAAGAAAAAGGAATTTGTGAAAAACTCTTAAATATCGGCAACAATGATTTTGAAGATGAATGTATTTGGTGTATACATGCATCTTTTTATCGTGATACACTTTACATTGCGTTTGATATAGAATATTCATTATCAGAGGATTTTTATAATGAGTATAACAAAATAGAATCCTATGATCTGTTTTATGACAACATTGCCTCAATTGAACAATATTGCCAGCAGTTCGAGGATTTATAATGCCGATAATCAGAAATGATATAAACGGTTGGTTGGTGGTGGACAAGCCCTATGGAATGGGATCTACTGAAGTTGTGAGTCGCTTAAAACATTTGCTTCATCCCATGAAAATCGGGCATGGTGGAACTTTAGATCCGTTGGCAACCGGTGTTTTGCCAATCGCTTTGGGAAAAGCAACGCGTACCGTTGATTTTGTGATGAACGGACTTAAAACGTATGAATTTAAAGTAAAATTCGGCATTCAAACAGAAACTGATGACGTGGAAGGGAATGTTATTGCTACTTGTGATAAAATCCCCTCTCAACAGGAAATAAACGAAATTTTGCCTGCGTTTATTGGAAATATCGACCAAATGCCGCCCGCATACAGTGCTTTAAAAATCGGCGGTAAGCGCGCATGTGATTTGATGCGACAAGGGCAAAATGTTCAAATGAAATCGCGCATTATTCATATTGAAAAACTTTGTTTGAAAGATTTTTCCGGTTCACAGGCTTTGTTTGAAGTCGTTTGCGGCAAAGGAACTTATGTGCGTTCATTGGGAAGAGATATTGCCTTAAAGACAGGTTCTGTCGGCCATATAACGTATTTAAGACGGACGCACAACGGTGCTTTTGATATAAAAGATTCTTTTTTGCTTGAAAATATTGAAAAAATGTGGTATAACAACAATCTGCAAGAGCATTTGTTTTCGCTATCAACCGTTCTGAGCGACATCTTGGAGCTGGCTGTAAATGAAAAACAGGCTTCAAATTTGTGTCATGGAATGTCCGTTTTCTGGGATAAACCACTTAAGGAAGATGCAATTTATCGGGCTGTTTTTGCGGATGAGTTGATTGCTTTTGTGAAGGTGAAAGGTAAAATGGTTTTGCCTTTTAAAGTGTTTAAACAAATATAAAGGAATAAATAAGATGTCGATTACAAAAGAAAAAAAGTCAGATTTGATTAAAGAATTTGCAACAAAGGCTGGGGACACAGGTTCACCGGATGTTCAAATTGCTATTCTGTCTGAAAGAATCAAAAACTTGACAGAGCATATGAAAGATCATAAAAAGGATTTCAGCTCTCGTCGTGGTTTGATGATGATGGTTGGTCAACGTCGCAGATTGCTTGATTATGTGAAGAGCCGTGATGCTGCCAAGTATGATTCACTTATTAAACGCTTAGGTTTGCGTAAGTAAGAATTTCAAGGGGCGAGGCTTTAAAACCTTGCCCCTTTGAATGCAAGATTAAAAGTGCATTCGTATCGCTTCGAATGGGTCGAAGTGATAGATGTTTAAGATGAAAGGAAATAATATAATATGTCTTTATTTACAACTTATTCCCGCGAAATCGAATGGGGCGGGAGAACTTTAAAAATCGAAACAGGTAAAATTTGTAAACAAGCCGATGCATCGGTTATCGTAAGCTATGGTCAAACAATGGTGCATTGTGCTGTTTGTGCGGCTAAGCAAGCGCAAGAAACATACGAAGATTTTATGCCTTTGACGGTTAATTATGTTGAAAAAACATACGCTGCCGGCAGAATCCCTGGCGGATTTTTCAAACGCGAAGGAAAACCAAGCGAATTGGAAGTTTTGACTTCTCGTTTAATAGACAGACCAATTCGCCCGTTATTTGTTAAAGGTTTTCACAACGAAACGCAAGTAACCTGTACGCTTATCAGCCATGATTTGAAAAATAATCCGGATATTGTCGCCATGATTGCGGCATCGGCTGCTTTGACATTGTCTGGTTTGCCTTTCTTGGGACCTATTGCCGGTGCAAGAATTGGTTATGTGAATGGTGAATATGTCTTGAATCCTGAAATGAAAAAGGTCAAAGACAAAGAAAACAAGCTGGATTTAGTTGTTGCCGGTACAAAACAAGGTGTTTTGATGGTAGAATCAGAAGCGCAAGAATTACCGGAAGATGTCATGTTGGGGGCTGTCGAATTCGGACACAAGGCTTTCCAACCGGTCATCGAGATGATTATTTCATTGGCACAAGAATGTGCAAAAGACGCTTGGGAATTGCCACCTATGCCGGCAGAATATGAAACGGTAAAGAAAACTTTGGCAGAACAAATTACCGATGATTTAAAGGCTGCATACAAGATTAAAGCCAAATTGGAACGTTTAGACGCTATTTCGAAAGTGAAGGAAAAAGCATTGGCCTTGTATCAGGAAGATGAAGTTTGTTTGCCGATGGTCGAACCTTTATTCCATGATATGGAAGCACAAATTTTGCGCGCTGATGTGTTGCAAAACGGTGTTCGCATTGATGGTCGTGATACAAAAACTATTCGTCCGATTGAATGTGAAGTTGGCATTTTACCGCGCGCACATGGGTCAGCTTTGTTTACGCGTGGTGAAACGCAAGCGATGGTCGTAACTACTTTGGGAACGGGCGAAGACGAACAAATTGTTGATGATTTAACCGGTGAATACAGCCAAACATTTATGTTGCACTATAATTTCCCGCCATACTCTGTTGGTGAAGTCGGTAAAATCGGTTCTCCGGGACGCAGAGAAATCGGACATGGAAAATTGGCATGGCGCGCTATTCATCCGATGATGCCATCTATGGAAGAATTTCCTTACACAGTTCGTGTTGTTTCTGAAATTATGGAATCAAATGGTTCTTCTTCAATGGCAACGGTTTGCGGTTCTTGCTTATCTTTGATGGATGCGGGGGTCCCGATGAAAAAGCCTGTTGCCGGTATCGCTATGGGGTTGATTAAAGAAGGTAATGATTTTACGGTTTTAACCGACATTATGGGCGATGAGGATCATTTGGGCGATATGGACTTTAAAGTGGCCGGTACGCGTGATGGTGTAACGGCTTTGCAAATGGATATTAAAATTACATCCATTACATATGAAATTATGAAACAAGCTTTAAGTCAAGCGCACGAAGGTCGTTTGTTCATTTTGGATAAAATGGCAGAGGTTTTGCCTGCTCCGCGTGCTGATATTTCAAAGAATGCACCGCGTATCACAAGTTTGCAAATCGATAAAGAAAAGATTCGCGATGTTATTGGTACGGGTGGAAAAGTCATTCGTGAAATTGTCGAAAAAACGGGTGCTAAAGTCGATATTGACGAAGAAGGTATGGTAAAAATTGCTGCTGTGGACAGTGCGGCAAGTCAAGCTGCCTATGATTGGATTATGGGCATTGTTGCAGAGCCGGAAGAAGGCAAAATTTATAATGGTACTGTTGTCAAGATTATGGATTTTGGCGCGTTTGTGAACTTCTGTGGACCTCAAGACGGCTTGGTACACGTTTCTGAAATTGCACCGCATCGTGTTGAAAAGGTGTCCGATGTTTTGAAGGAAGGCGATAAAGTAAAGGTTTTGTGTATGGGTATGGACAATCGTGGCAAGATTAAATTGTCGATGAAGCGTGTCAACCAAGAAACCGGCGAACTTGTCGAGTTGCCTGAAAAACAAAAAAAGGAAGAAAAATAAAAATGATACGAAGCACCGCCTGTACAGGCGGTGTTTTGGTATAAGGGCAAATAAAATAAGGATAAATTATCAGGTATGTAAAATTTTTATTGAAATTTTTTTAAAATGGCTGTATACTATTCCCATCGTTATTGAGTAAACATCATTTTTATAAAGCTGAATAACAAGGAAAAGCTTGAAATGGAGGAAAAATGCAATTAAAAATAATTAAAAACGCTTTTGGACGCAGTATGATAGAAATGTTGGCGGTGTTGGCCATCATTGGTATTTTATCAATTGGCGGATTGTGGGGATACCGCTTCGCGATGAATCATTACAATGCAAATAAGATTGTCAATGATGTGGGTGTGTTCGGTACAACGATTAAAAACAGGGATAAACGATATGCGATAAATGCTGATATACCAAACGGAGAATTTGATCAAGCAAAACAAATCGCAAATACCGTTACGGCAAAACAAACGGCAGCAAAAGAGTTCCAAATTTTTGTTGACGGTGTCGATAAAGATTTGTGTAAAATGGTGTTAAGCAAAGGTTCAGGGATTTGTAAAGAAAACAGCCTTTGTTCAAAATTGGGCGTTGTGAATGATGACAGTGTTTCTTTTTATAATGGAAGCAATGAT
>JBJFAP010000212.1:0-5068 GCA_051887975.1 Alphaproteobacteria bacterium
TTAAAGTTATAATTATTGAAATAGCGCTAAATGGGAATTTTGTTACAATTATTTTCCAAACCAATAATCAAATACACCAACACTCACACAGCAGTCATTTCCATTATATTTCCAATATTCAACTTTTCCATCGTTCAGAATATATTGCGTAGTACACCAATCCTTTGAACAGCCATACTGATTACAAAACGTATTGGAATAGCTATATTCTAGAGAACGCTTATTTTTTGTATCATAAACTGAAGTAGGATTGCCGATTTCTTGTATTAACTCATCCTCTGACATACCAACACGACTTTCTAAAATATCCTTGTATCTTTCAGAAGAACAACAAGCTGATAAAAGAAAAAGAATACTTAAATATGCGATTTTTTTCATTAGTTTCTCCTTTTTTGAAAGTATCTGTATTATTGTATAATATTATAAGGCATAAGGCAATATGTTTCTATTTTTTTATGAAAAAATCTTGGGATGAGGTTTCAATCGGACTATGCGTGATTGTTTTATAAAGAAATCATATTTACGAGTCCGATAATTGAAGAATTTTGGCGATTTTCGAAAGTGTGACTATCTGACTCGCCACAACGCTTGCGGTTAAAATAAAAAGCCATCGTTTAATTGAAGGCTTTAAGACATAGTGCGGGTGAAGGGAATGTTCGCGAACGTTCATCCCTCATTTCATTCGGGACCGCCTAAAGGTGTCTCCTGCGCTTTTGCTTGTGAACGGACTCTTCTTTTTTCGAAAGCCCTTTTTTCTTGTCGATTACCATTAAAAAAATCCCCCGTAAAAGGAGGATTTTTCCACTGGTGCCGGTGGAGAGAATCGGACTCTCGACCTCTCCCTTACCAAGGGAACGCTCTACCACTGAGCCACACCGGCATAATGACTTATCTTTTATGCGATTTTATTGCAAAAGTCAAGCGAAAAATCGCAACTTGTTTTTTATATTGCTTTTCTTGGTTTTTGTGATATAATAATACTGTGTTTGGTTGTTTAAAGGAGATTTTACGCAATTGTTCCAAAAGACAATTCAATTTTCTTTCGATGAACGCTTTTCTTGAAAAAATAACTTCTTCCACCCAGACATTGATATTTATTTTGTGCTTTTCGCAATAAAGCAAAATTTTATGCCGTTGATTTAACAATTTTGTTTTTCGGAACTTACTTTGATATATCCGTAAACACATGGATGTTTTTTGTTCATTTATCGTACCTTTTATCGAATTTATTACATAAAAAAACTGCCCTTCATTCGAAAGAGCAGTTTTAAATATATCAAAAAACAGAATTTAATTTTTCTGCTTTTGCATCTGTTGATTTTTGCCTTTTGTCTTATGGTGAGCAAGACGTTTTGGTTGTTGTGCAGTATCAGCTCCCAACAAATCTGAAAACGAAATGATGTTGTTTTCTATCATAGCAGCCATCTGTTTTTGACGAGCAAAAGCACGCGAAACATATGGGTTTTGTGGTCCTGTTTTCTTACACTCCAAACCGACGCCATAAATGATATATAAGGGTTTATCAGCATAGGAAGCTGTGTCAACATATAATCTGGCCAATGATGAACGCATCCTGCTCCACACATACACTCTGCCATTTTTCTTTGCCACTTTAGCGGCACAAATATGGGATTCTCCTACACCTTTTTCAGCGACACTTTTTATCAAGACCATCAATTCATTTTCCTGATCAGATGTTTTTATTTCATCCAATACAGTATTTGCATCCGGTCTATGAAACAAAAGAATATTCGCGCTAGCACCTTTAATCACATTAACCGATGATTTAGTTGTTTTTGGTTCTGTTTCTTGTTTACGTTTGTTTTCTTTCATAATTGCCTCCATCACGAGGGCATTATATCACAACGTTTTTATTTTGTCAACATTTTTGTTTTAAAATATTTTCAGAGTCCCTTTTCCATAAAAGCATTCACTTTTTCCATAAAACCGGCCGGATCGCTTAAAGGTTCGCCTTCGATTGCCCTTGCCTCGTCATATAGCACCCATATAGCGTCAGCAATTTTATCATCAGGAACTTTGTCAAAAACAGCCTTTGCCAACTTTTGGATAACCGGATGTCGCGGATTGAGTTCCAAAATACGTTCAGACGCATATAATTGCGCTTGACCGTGTTGCTTCATCAAACGTTCCAAATGTATGCTCATTTGACCTGCTTTTGCAGTCAAGGCAACCGGTGATTTATTCAATCTGTTTGTCATTTGAACATCAGATATTTGACCTTTCAAAATTTCTTTTGCTTTTTCGATAAGAACTTTTTGCATTGCTTCATCAATGGAATCTGCCGTATTTTCCGTTAAATTTTTCATTTGTTCAAAGTCCTTATCCGGCGAACAAATCGGCAAAATCTTTTTTCCGTCCCATTCATTAAAAACTTGAGGCCAAAATTCATCAATTGGGTCGGTCAACAATAAAACCTCTATTCCTTTAGCTGTAAATCCTTCTAATGACGGGTGATTGCGCAATACATTCAAATCATCGCCCGTAATGTAATAGATATTTTTTTGTTCCTTCGGCATTCTTGAAATGTAATCAGATAAGCTTGTAAGAGCTTCTGTTTTGCTGGAATAAAACAAACAAAGCGGTGCTATCTTTTTAAAATTATCTCTGTCTTCATACAAACCTTCTTTAAACACGATGCCAAATTCTTTCCAATAATTTTCATAACTTTCTTTATCTGTTGCTTTTTTGGCCAATTCTTCCAAAATATGCGCTGTGATGCCATTTTTAATCTTTGCCAAAACAGGCGTATGTTGCAACATTTCACGACTGACGTTCAAAGGCAATTCGTTTGTATCGATAACACCCTGCATAAAGCGCAAATAATGTGGCAAAACTTCTTCCACTTCATTGGAAATAAAAACCCGATTGACATATAAATTAAGTCCACGCTTTTTGTCCGGTTGAAACAAATCAAACGGTGCTTTTGAAGGCACAAATAACAAAGCTTTATATTCAATAATTCCTTCTGCCGAATAATGGATTGTCAAATACGGATTATCAAAATTATGCGTCAAAGAGTGATAAAAATCATTATATTGTTCTTCCGTAATGTCTGACTTCGGACGCGTCCAAAGGGCAGAGGAAGTATTTAACGTTTCCTTTTTTCCTGCGCTGTCCAACACAATCGGCATAGAAATATGGTCTGAATATTGTTTAACAATAAAACGCAAACGCATCGGATCAGTATATTCTGAAAATTCTTTTTTCAAATATAATGTAATACTTGTTCCGAATGGGGCTTTTTTATCTTCTGTAATTGTAAAAGAGCCAACGCCTTCGCTTTGCCAAAGCCATCCTGTATCATCACCGGCTTTTTTTGTGCGAACTTCAACTTTTGAAGCAACCATAAAGGCAGAATAAAAACCGACACCGAATTGTCCGATTAAATTTAAATCTTTTGCATTATCGCCTGTCAAATGGGCTGCAAATTCGGCAGAACCTGATTTTGCAATTGTACCAAGGTTGTCAATTAAATCTTGTTTGTTCATTCCGATACCGTTATCGGCAATAACAAGCGTATTTTTAGCTTTATCCGGCGTTAAAGTAATTTCAAACGAGCCATGATCTTTCATCAAATCAGGATGCGTCAGGCACGCATACCGTAATTTATCACACGCATCAGAAGCATTAGAAATCAACTCTCGCAAGAAAATTTCACTGTGAGAATAAAGAGAATCAACAACGATTTTTAAAACTTTACTGACTTCTGCTTGAAATTCATATTGTTGTGTTTCTGGCATAATTAAACTCCTTTTTGTAATATGTTTGTATGCATTTTATATAGCTTATTTTTAAAAAAACGCAAGAGATACAAAAAAAAAGACTTGCAAAAAAAATTTGAATCGGTTAAAAGGAACAAGGTTTTTAACTTAACATAAGGAGAAAAATTATGCCATCAGTAGTAAATGATTCTTGCGTTTTATGCAAAAGTTGTGTTGAAGTATGCCCTGTCGATGCTTTCCACGAAGGCGATACTCAAGTTGTTGTCGATCCGGACACATGCATTGATTGCGGTGTTTGCATTGGGGAATGTCCTCAAGGCGCGATTGCAAATTCTGATGATGCTGATACAAAGTGGGTTGAATTTAATGCAGAAAAAGCAAAGGAATGGCCCGCTGCAAATAAATAATTTTAATAAAAAAGGCTAACTTGAAAAAGTTAGCTTTTTTTATTTGATTTTTTTGAAATTATGTGCTATATATAGTGTATCGGAATTAGAAAAGAAAAGGAAAGCGTATGGCAAAAGAATATCGTTTTAATCCGGGGGATTTCGTGGTTTATCCAACTCATGGAGTTGGCAAAGTTGTTGATATTACAAAAACTCAAGTCGGTGGTTCTGAATTGGAATTGATTGCAGTCAATTTTGACAAAGCAGGTATGGTTGTTAAAATTCCCATGACAAACGTTAGTAAAACGAATTTACGTCCTTTATCTTCAAAAGATATGATGGAAACAGCGATTAACAGTTTGAAGGGAAAGCCAAAAGTTAAAAAAACTATGTGGAGCAGACGTTCTCAAGAATATGATGCTAAAATAAATTCCGGCGATCCGTGTCTGATTGCGGAAGTCGTTCGTGATTTACACAAACCCGCTGATAAAGGCGAACAATCTTTCAGTGAAAGACAAGTTTTTGAACATGCTTTTGACAGATTGGTTTGTGAATACGCTGCTTGCGAAGGTATTGCTATTGAAGAAGCAAAATCAAAAATCAATGCTATTTTAAAAGGCTATTCGGATTTATCAGAACAAAGTTCTTTATCATAATTTGTTCATTATAACAAAAAAGCCACCTTTTATGGTGGTTTTTTTAATGCCTTGGACTGTTACAATTTTTTTATTCTTTTTTCTTTGACTTATCATAAAGGGGAATTTGCCTGTTATGTGTCATCAGTTTGGAAGAACAAGCAAACAAAAAAAATTCCTTTTTTTCCATTTTTAGCATTAACATCAGCACCGGCGTTCTGCCATCAATATCCGCCACATTCGGATTGCACCATTTGCTAAAAAAATGACATTAACGCCCTTCTTTCATCCGGATTTAAAACAC
>JBJFAP010000213.1:0-5068 GCA_051887975.1 Alphaproteobacteria bacterium
CCCAAAAGAAATCAGCACGCACAGCACCTTTAATCGCACCGCCTTTATCTTGAGCAACAGCAAGTGTTTGCAAAGCGTTGCCGTCTGATGTTTTGGTATCCAAATACACAAGGCTTCCTAACGGGATAAAATCCGTATCAACGGCAATACTGCGTTTCGGTGTCAACGGAACGCCCAATGCGCCCAATGGACCATCCGCTTTTTCAAGCATTTTAAAAAAGATATAACGTGGATTTTGATTCATTAAATTTTGCGCTTGTTCCGGATGATTTTTCAACCATTTCCGAATTTGTGGCATAGAGGATTTTCCTTGTTCCAAAACGCCCTCTTTTGTCATAATAGAACCAATTCCGACAAATTCGTGTCCGTTATTACCGGCATACCCCACATGAAAAACACCATCCGGCGTTTGCACGCGACCCGAGCCTTGGATATGCAAAATAAAAGCATCGACCGGATCTTCAACCCATAGCAAAATCGGCGCATCCAATGACTTTTGTTCAATTTCTTTTCGCGTATAATACTTTAAAAAACGCCCGTTTTCTATACGCCCGACAACCGTTCCCGTATCATTTCCAGCAGAGCAAATTGTTTTTGTATCTAACGACACCAAATCATTTGGCAAGCCGTAAATCGGATACATATTTTTTTCATCTTGAATTAAAGAACCGTCCAAAGACGCTTCATAATACCCCGTAAAAGTCCCCTCATCTGAACCGTAAGAATAAACAGTATAAGGTGTCATCGTATTTTCAATAAATCGCCGAATATCCTTTGAAGAAGCACTTTTTAAACGTTCGATACCATTACAAAATGTTTTCCATTCATCACGCGTTTTCAATGCTTCGCAGTTTTTTTGCAATGCCGGCAGAACTTCTTGCATATTATCATTTTTCCAATTTGGCAAAGCCGAATAAGATACTTTTCTTATGACAAAATCTTTATCAGGCGACACAGCACACCCGTATATGCACACCATCGCGCAACAAAATAACAAAAAACCGACTGTTCGGCGCATTATACAGCCTCGCTTTTTGTTGAGCAAACAATCCATCCCGAATGTAATTTTGATTCCTTTTTAAACGTCCAAATATCCTTGACCTTTGCAATTTGAATCGCATCCCCTTCCAAAACGGCACCATCTTTATCGCGCAAAACGTTCATTTGTTCAGTAATCAATTCCACTGTTATGGAAGTTGGCTTTTTTTCATCATTTTTTGTTAAAATTTTAGAAGAATTAATTGCAATTAAAGCAAATTCCATTTTTTGTTCATTTTCCTGACGCTTATCAATTTCCGCACAAAAAGCCTCATAAACTTTTTTGGATAAAATCGGCTTTAAAACAGCCTTATTTCCCTTTGAAAACGCATCGACAATCGTATTAAAGGCAATTTTTGCGCCGAAAAGAAATTCCTGTTCATCAAAGGAAGCAAGCTCTTTTTTGCCTTCTTCTTTGATTTTACTTAAAGTCATTTCAAACACCTGCCCTGTCCCAGGAACAACGCCACGGAACTTTTCCATCGTTGTATCTTTTCCCAAGACAGAGAATAACTTTTGCAAAATAACAACCGAAACAATAGCCAAAATAATCCAAACTGAACTCATTTTATTTCCTTTCTTTTTATTAAGAATAGCAATTTTTTTTATAAATGTACAGTATTTTTTTGACAAAATTTTTTTTATGCCTATAATGAATGAATATAGTTGTCGAATAAAAAAAAGAAAGTAGAGGATATTATGACCACACAAAACGAACAAACTAAAAATTCATCGAAACAAGAAATGCCGCCCGTATTGCAAATAAATTCGCAATATATTAAGGATTTGTCTTTCGAAGCACCTGCAATGCCTTTTTTGGATATGCGCGAGCCGCCAAAAGTCGATATTTCAATCAATATTAATGCAGCCCCCGCAGACAAAGAAAAGAAACTTTACACAGTGGATTTAGTTTTAAAGATTGAAGCAAAAACGAACGAAAAAACAGCATTTATTTGTGAATTGACATATGGCGCGTTGGCGACAGTCAATGTGCCTGAAGAACACATTCGTCCTTTGCTGTTAATTGAAATTCCGCACTTATTATTCCCATATGTTCGCGCCATTGTTGCCAACACGACAAGGGAAGCCGGCATTGTTCCGTTAACACTTGCACCGATTGACTTTGCGGCTTTGTATCGCACACGTTTGGAACAAGAAGCAAAAGAACAAAAAGCAAATTAAATATTATTTTCGATAAAAAAACCCCTCACTTTTCGTGGGGGATTTTTTGGATTTTGAAAAAGAACGAGTTATTCTTTACCAGCGTTTTTGCGCAGTTCCTGAACCTTTTTGTTTTGGGCAGCGATGCGCTTTGCTTCAGGATGACGGGCATTGGCGTCATACTCGGGCTTATTTTTTTGTCATACTCGGGCTTGTTTTTTGTCATTCTCGGGCTTGTTTTTTTGTCATTCTCTGGCTTGACCCGAGAATCTATGCGGATTGGATATTCGGTTCAACTCCGAAGATGACAGAATAAACAAAACACTTCCAAAATGACGTCCCCTCCCCAAAAAAACAATGACAAAGAAAAAAACAACAAAAAATGCTTGACAAGCTTGGAAAAAAAGTGTATAAAATAGCCCTATTTCGCATGCAGGCCATGCGCTTTGGAAGAGTTTTCCAATGCGTTCCGGTGTTCGAAAGTGGTTTTTCGGATTCGTTCGCTTGCAGAGGTTTAACTGGAAAAGAAAGGATTTTACTATGTCTATTCCAACATTTACAATGCGTGAGTTAATGGAAGCCGGTGCTCATTACGGGCATCATACGCGCAGATGGAACCCCAAAATGGCTCCATATATTTTCGGCGTTCGTGAAGGTGTTCACATTTTGGATTTATCACAAACAGTTCCTGCTTTAAACAGAGCTTTGGAAGCTGTCCGTGAAGTTGCTTCAAAAGGTGGCAAAATTTTGTTTGTCGGTACAAAAAATCAAGCTGCTGACATTATTAAAGATGCTGCCGTTCGTTGTGGCGGTTTTTATGTCAATCATCGTTGGTTGGGCGGTATGCTCACAAACTGGAAAACAGTTTCCGGTTCTATTCGTCGTTTAAAGGATATCAATGCAAAAGCGGAAAAAGGCGAATTGGAAGGATTAACCAAAAAAGAACGCTTGAATTTAGCTCGTGAACAAGAAAAATTGGTTGCTTCATTGGGCGGTATTCAAGATATGAATGGTCGTCCGGACATTATGTTCGTCATTGACACACCGCGTGAACAATTGGCTATTAACGAAGCAAAACGCTTGGGAATTCCGGTTGTTGCTATTTGTGATTCAAA
Source organism: Alphaproteobacteria bacterium (assembly GCA_051887975.1). Lineage (GTDB taxonomy): Bacteria > Pseudomonadota > Alphaproteobacteria > CAAHEQ01 > UBA3637 > CAAHEQ01. Next base: position 3,315 of record JBJFAP010000213.1, read on the forward strand.
CTCTGACCCTGACGGCATTGAATACGTTGTTCCGGGCAATGATGATGCAATTAAAGCAATTACGCTTTATTGTGATTTAATTGCCGGTGCTGTTTTGGACGGTATGCAAGCTGAATTGACTGCTGCCGGTGTTGATGTTGGGGCAGCCGCTGAAGTTGTTGCCGAAGAAGTTAAAGAAGAAAAATCCAAGGCAAAAAAAGCTTCTAAAAAAGCAGAGGCTGAAGCTCAAGCTTAACAATTGATAAATTACACTCAAGGGGCGGCGTCAGAGTAAAAGTCGCTGCCTCTTTTTCATAAAAATAAAAGGAGATAAAAAATGGCTGAAATTACAGCAAGTTTAGTAAAAGAATTGCGCGAAAAAACTGGCGCAGGTATGATGGAATGCAAAAAAGCTTTGACAGAATGCAACGCAGATATGGAAGCTGCTGTCGATTGGTTGCGTAAAAAAGGTTTATCCGTAGCAGCCAAAAAGGCCGGACGTGTTGCGGCTCAAGGTTTAGTCGGTGTTAAATCCAATGACAAAGAAGGTGCTGTTGTTGAAGTTAATATCGAAACAGACTTTGCTGCCAAGAATCCGGACTTTCAAGCCTATGTCAAAGAAGTTGTTGATACTGTTTTATCAAATGGTGATTTGGAAGCTAAAAAAGCTCAATTACCTGACTTAGTTGCAAAAATCGGTGAAAATATGAACTTACGCCGTACAGCTCGCGTTGCAGTGGATAACGGTATTGTTGCTTCTTACATTCATACACAAATGGAACCAGGATTGGGAAAAATTGGTGTTTTGGTCGGATTAAAATCTGATGCATCAGCTGATAAATTACAAGAAATTGCAAAGCATATCGCCATGCATATTGCTGCGGCTGCTCCAAAGTTTAAAGATATTGCCGGTGTTGACCCTGCCGCTTTGGAAAGAGAAAAAGCAATTTATGTTGAGAAAGCACGCGCTTCAGGAAAACCGGAAGCAATTATCGAAAAGATTGTTGAAGGCAATATCCGTAAATACTATGAAGACGTTGTCTTAATGGAACAAGCGTTCATTATGGATCCGGATAAGAAAATTAAAGACGTGTTGGCAGACGCTGCTAAAGAATTGGGTACAGCCGTTGAATTGACTGACTTTGCTCGTTTTGCTTTAGGCGAAGGCATCGAAAAGAAAGAAGAAGATTTTGCCGCTGAAGTTGCTGCACAAATGAATAAATAAGAATATTTTTCATTCACAAAATCCTCTGCCCTATGGCGGGGGATTTTTTATTATTTATACTCACTCTGATGTTCCATCACATATATTCGTCATACTATATTTTCACTTATCTGTCGAAGAGTTATACCTATACGCCCCTTTGCATCTGCGTTTGTGGTCAAATATGCTCCATCTGGAAAGTTCTATCATAAAATGCTGCCAGATTCAATTTTCATCAATTGACACTGCAATCGGTGCATGATCAGAAGATTTAGAAATTCCTCTGTAATCCTTTAAAACGCAAGCATTTTCACACTTTCCTTTAAAATAAGGCTTTGATAAGAAAATATAATCCAACCCAATACCGTTATTTTTAAACCAAGATCCTCCTTGAAAATCCCAAAAAGTATATAATCCGCCATCAGGAAACAACTGACGCATTGGGTTTTCCATATCTAAAGAAAGTAATTTTTCAAATGCATCACGTACACAAGGCAACATTAAAACAGATTCTTTAAAATTTTCGGGCTTATAAACATCTTTATCTTTTTGAATAACGTTAAAATCTCCA
>JBJFAP010000214.1:0-5066 GCA_051887975.1 Alphaproteobacteria bacterium
AGTCGCCTCTCACCACGGCGATTTTTTATTGAATAAAGGAAGCGTTATGAAAAAATTTTTGCTTGTCTTGTGTATTTTCTCTTCTGTTGCAAATGCGGAAATTTCTTGTGAAGATGCGGGTGGAACATTATATAAAGGAAATGACGGAAAAACGGAATATTGTTTAAGCTCTCGTGGAATGAATTGGTGGAGTGCCAATGCTTGGTGTCAGGCTTTGGGATTGGAATTGGTCGATTTACAAACAGAATGTGAGAAAAAAACCGTATCAAACAGTATTACTGCGCACTGCCCTCAACTTAAAATGAGTAGAGATGTGCACATCGTCTGGACAAAAAATATATCAGCGTCATCAAAGGCTATGGATATTGAGATTGCTGGTGGAGCAATAAGTACATACGCAAAAACTGGACTCTACAAGGCTTTATGTCTTGTAAAATAAAACATCGTATCAAAATAATTGTGATATTTTAATTTTTCTGCTACAAAATAAAAAAAAGTGCTTGCATTTGATTTTATTTTGCCATAGACTTTTTTCGTGGCAGGTTGGTGTCTGTCATGAGGATTAAAAGCCTCTCATCTGTATCGATAAAAATCGATAATCTTCCGCTCTAAAGACTGGAAGGCGGCAAAATAAACCCTTGTGGTCAATATGCCCACTATTTCAGATGAATAGCTTTTAACTTCCAGTCGCCTCTCACCACGGCGATTTTTTTTGAATAAAGGAAGTGTTATGAAAAAATTCTTATTTATTTTATGTATTTTTTCTTCTGTGGCAAATGCGGAAATTTCTTGTGAAGATGCCGGCGGACTATTATTTAAAGGAAATGACGGAAAAACAGAATATTGTGTAAGCTATCACGGAATGAATTGGTGGAGTGCCAATGCTTGGTGTCAATCTTTGGGATGGGAATTGGTCGATTTAGAAACAGAATGTAAGAAAAGAGGCATGTTTATTGTTTCGGCCTGCCCTCAATTTGCAGTTCGGATTATGGCCATCCGTGTCTGGACAAAAAATACACTATCTCCATCAGAGGCTCTGGCTATTGAGATTCGTGATGGAATACTATATAGAGGAACAAAAACGTCAAGCTACCCTGCTTTATGTCTTGTAAAATAAAACATCGTATCAAAATAATTGTGATATTTTAATTTTTCTGCTACAAAATAAAAAAAGTGCTTGCATTTACAAAAAGAATCGTATATAAGTCATTTCTATGATGCTCAGATAGCTCAGTCGGTAGAGCAGGAGACTGAAAATCTCCGTGTCGGTGGTTCGATTCCGCCTCTGAGCACCACTTTTAACGCCCCCTTAAGGGCGTTTTTTACACTAACGACTTACCGCAGTTCTTTCGAAATTTTCTTTTCTTAAGCAAATTATATCTTCAAAAGACATTCGAGAGATCATCATAAAATGGTACGCTTCGAATAATTTTTCTTTTTTTAATATATTTCCTAAACACTCAAAAAGAGCAATTATTTGGCTCATCTGATTGTTTTTATTTTTTTGATATTTTTGCTTATTTTGCATTTTTCCCCCTTTTTTTTATATACTTTTATCTTGATTTATGTATTATAATATATAAAAAGAGATTAACTTAAATATTAAATTTTATATATCAGGTATATATTTACGGCTATGAGTTTTGAAAAAGATATTATTTTAATAAAACAGTTGATGGGTTTTCTGGAAGTGGCAAAACGCGGACAAATAAAGCAAACCGCAGAATGTATACATATGAAACAATCAAACTTATCAAATTTAATCAAAGACTTAGAAGAAGAATTAAATTTGCAATTGTTTAACCGACAAGCACATGGTGTCAGCTTGACCAGCTCCGGTTCTTATGTGTTTAAAATTGCCAACGATATGTACAAAACAATTGCGGATATTGAAATTTTAGCAAAAAAGACGCATATGCTGGGCGGCACTTTAAAATTATGGATAAGCGAAGGCATTTGCAGCAGTTATATTCCTGCCTGTTTAAATGATTTTTATGTTAAGTTTCCACAAGTACATTTGGAAATTATCTCTTCTTTAAAAGATCCCGATTCGCTTTGTGATATTGATTTAGGAATTGTTTATCATGAACCGCATTTTAATGATGCTTTTGTACTATCCAAAGGGACATTTTACTTTAATTTGTACGCTTCAAAGCAATACTTAAAAAACTATGGTATTCCAAAGAATTTACAAGATTTGGAAGCCAATCACAAAATATGCTTAAGAACAGATTTTGAAAGCCGATGGCCAAAATGGAAAGATTTATTTAAAAATGCCCAAAACATCGTCATTCGAACTGATTCGTCCAATATATTGCTTAATTTAGTTAAAAATGATTTGGGAATTTCTTTTTTGCCGTCTTTTGTTGCGGATGATACATTATCTGAAGTTCTGGCTGACCAAGTAAAGGCAGTTCAACCTTATTGGATTATTTGCCCTCATCATTTAAAAGACGTTCCAAAAGTTCGCGTTTTAATGGAACACATTAAACAAATAGTCGAGAAATTATAAAATCTGCTAAAGCGCAGGCTTCCGGCTTTTCCGTCAAACAAGCAATCCACAAACGTTGCGTTATTTTGCCGATATGCATATCATATTTTCCAATTTGGTATGAATTATTTAATTGAACCGGCTTTTCATAAAACACACCGACATCAAAATCCTGTACAGACGGTGAATACTTTATTTTTATTGCAGATACTTCCTTTAAAAAATCCAAACTTAAAGAATCCGGCTTATATAACAAAACCGGCGTTGTTTTTTCAGCGCGAGTCATATTCAATGATTGTACAACTTTCAATTTTTCTTGTAAAACCAAGGCTTCTCGATACAAAACCATTGCTTCTTGTGTTGGAACAAGTCCCGTACCTTTACGCACAAATAATGGAGTCGCAAGACTTTTTTCCAAATCTTTAATAATGCGACTTAAATTTGCCTGCTTTATTCCGTTTTTTTCCGCAGCCTTTGTTATACTGCCGTTTTCGATAACTGCCGCCAGATAAAAAATAGACTTTAAAAACAAAATTTGACTTTTAATAATCACGTTACGAATATCTCCCTATAAATAGTCCGAAAATATATATCACTCTTATAATAACAGTATCTTCAAAAAGATACTTCGTCAATACTAAAATAATGCACGTATAAAGATAATTTCATTCTTTTGGGAGGACAAATGGATATGGCAGACATTCAAAAAGGCAATATAAAAGTCGATATTGTGCGTAATTTTGAACAGTTAAAAAAAGCCTTCAACTTACGCCGACAATCTTTTGTAAAAGAAAAAGGAATACCGGAAAATATGGAATTTGACGGAAACGATTTTTCTTGCACACATTTATTGTTATGTGTCAATGACGAACCGGCCGGCACTTTACGTATTCGGTACTTTAAAGATTTCCCCAAAATAGAACGCCTTTGCATTGATGAAAAATTCAGAGGGCAACATTTGCCAAAATACCTGCTTGATTATACGGAAGAATATCTTTCACAAAAGGGGTATGTATATTTTTTCAGCTATATCTTAAAGGATTTAAAAGATTATTGGTTGACACAAGGCTTTCAACCGGATCCGAACGGCCAAGAAGTCAAAGAAGGCAATTTATCTTTATTACCGGTTATTTATCCGTTTAAAAAAGAAAAGCCGTCCTTAAAGACAATGTCTTTATTAAGTCGCGAAGGGAATATCAAAAGTTATTAAATTCAAAATAACGATGAAATTTTCTTGACAAGCATTTTAAATAATATATAACCGAATGCAAGGCAAGTTGATGTTAGGGGGTTTAGCAATCATCGATGTTCTCAAGCATTGGGGGAATAAAATATGTAAAGCAGCTAAAAATAAAACATTCATCATGCGCTTTTTGGCACGCAATTATCATAAAAAAATCCCCCAACAGATGTGGGGGATTTAAACGGTTTCATTTAAGCTTATTTTTCCAAAACCTTCACACCAGGTAATTGCTTTCCTTCCATCCATTCAAGGAATGCACCACCAGCAGCAGAAACATATGTCAAATCTTTCTTGACACCCGCTTTTTTAAGAGCAGAAACTGTATCACCACCACCGGCAACGGAAGTCAATTTGCCTTCTTTCGTAAGCTCTGCAACAGCCATCGCAATCGCGTTTGTTGCTGTATTGAAAGGCGGAATTTCAAATGCACCAACCGGACCATTCCAAATCAAAGTTTTGCATTCTTTGAGTGTATCAATAAACGCGGCTGTTGATTGCGGACCGATATCCAACAAAGGCTTTCCCGCAGGCAATTCATTTACAGATGATGCGTGAGCTTCTTGCCCTTCAGCAAATTCGTTTGCCCAAATTAAATCACTTGGCAAAACAATTTTACAATTACCGGCATTTGCTAAAATTTCTTTGGCCGTATCAATCATAGACGGTTCAACCAAAGATCCTTCGCCCATCGGAATACCCTTTGCGGCCAAGAATGTGTGTGCCATACCGCCACCGATTAACAAGTAATCGACTTTTTTGACCAAATTACCAAGCAAATCCAACTTTGTAGATACTTTTGAACCGCCTACCAAAGCCGCAACAGGATGAACAGGATTATCCAAAGCTTTATTTAAAGCTTCCAATTCCGCTTGCATCAAACGACCGGCAACACGAACGGGGACAAAAGCCGCCATACCCGCTGTTGACGCATGTGCACGATGCGCTGTTGAAAAAGCATCATTAACATAAATATCCACGCCTTTTGCCAACGTTTTGCAAAATTGCTCGTCATTATCTTCTTCGCCTTTATAAAAGCGCAAATTTTCCAACATAATAACATCACCATCTTGCATAGCAGCAACGGCTGAATCAACCTTTTCGCCAATGCAATCATCAACAAACTTAATTGTTTTTCCCGTTGCTTTTTCAAGTTCCGGAACGATAAAAGCCATAGAAAATTCCGGCTTTTTTTCACCATCCGGACGACCAAAGTGAGAAGTAACAATAACTTTTGCGCCCTTATCCGCCAAAGCAACCATAGTCGGTGCAAAACGATCGATACGAGTCGTATCCGTTACTTTACCTTCTTTTGCCGGTACATTTAAATCTGCA
>JBJFAP010000215.1:0-5065 GCA_051887975.1 Alphaproteobacteria bacterium
TTATTGTCGCTGATGAAATGTTTTCTTCGCTTCCTGCCGAACAAGAAGAAGTTTCTATGGCAGGAAAATTTGCCCCCAAAAGCCCTTATGATTTTACCGCATTTAAAGAATCGGACATCACCTTTGCTGTTGTCGCGGATAAAGTATCTTTCCCTGTTTGTGAGGAAGTGCGTCAGCGCAAAGTCGATTGGTTGGAAGAAATCCGCCCGAACGGCAAGGAAAATACATGCAAAAAAGAGGAAAACAATGCAATCAGTTTTTTCTTTAACAGCGCATTTAATGCGCAAGCTTCGGAGTTTTTCGGCGCGTGTAAGGAAGACGCGGATTGTGGCGAATGCGGTACTTGCAACGGCAGAATGTGCGTGTATGACAGCAATAAACCCGTTAAAAGCGGTGATAATTGTGTTGCATGTCCTGTTTCAACAGTATATCCTCGCTACAAAGCAACATTTAAAAGTTGTCAACAATGTAAAGATGCATTTTTTAGTGGATCAAATAAAGAAAATGGTACTTGTCATAATTGTAAAGCAAATGTTTCAACAGTCAGTGTTACAAAATCAGAATGTTTAAAATGTAACAAAAATGGGCATAATAAATATTGGTATGGAACTTATGTAGATGAAAATTCATTAGGTTTTTGCCTTGATTGTGATGGAACAGTTACAAAAGATGGTACTTATTGCGAATGGAGTTGTGATAAGGGATATATAGCAGGTCAGTCGAAATTTGAATGTAAAAGTTGTGATAGTGTTACAAGTTATATGGATAGAACAACAAGAGATCTTTGTTTAAATTGTGAAGATCATTTCTTTTCACATACTGTACAATGGTGTATTAATTGTGCAGTTAATCATACAAATCAGGGGGTTTTATATGAAGATTGCTTAAATTGTATTCAAAAAGGATATAATAAATTTTGGACGGAGCCAAGCAATCAAAATTGGGGCAGATGTTTAAACTGTATTGGTACAGTAGTCGGAACGAATTCTGTATGTGATTGGAATTGTCCAGAAGGAACTTTTGGGGGATATGGGAGCTGTAGTGAATGTAACCCTACAGGTAGTACAACACATTCTTCACGTAGTAGTTGTCACCAATGCAGTGATAGGTATTATTCTGGGATAAGTGAACTGGATGGGCGTTGTTCGGGATGTTCTGATACAGGTGATTATGGCAATACCCTAAAGGCAGATTGTTTGCGTTGTAATGATGCTGGCTATAAGAGATATTGGACAGGTACATACGTTGATGAAAATTCACGAGGTGTGTGTTCTTTATGTAATGGCACAGTATCTGCTGATGGGACACAATGCATAACCAATTAACAAAAATAAAAAACGCTTGACTTTAATAATTTTTTGTGTATAATAAAGGCAAATTTATCCACAAGCTGTGAGAAAGCAGTCTTTTCGGAGATCCACGAGTCCGCGAGTACGCGCACTGGTGTTAGTGTTATTTATATGCTTTAAAGGAGCAAAAATGTTTAAAAATTTGTCCGATAAATTGGCGGGCGTGTTTGACAGATTAAAAGGTAAAGGTATTTTAAATGAAGATACCGTTAATGCTTCTATGCGTGAAATCCGAATCGCTTTGTTGGAAGCGGATGTTGCGTTGCCTGTCGCAAAAACGTTTATTGAAAACGTAAAACAAAAAGCCATCGGACAAGAGGTCATAAAATCCGTTTCTCCTGCAAATATGGTGGTAAAAATTGTCAGTGATGAGTTGGTTAATTTGTTAGGCACTCAAAACACAGGATTGAATCGTGCCTCTGTTGCTCCAAGCGTTTATATGTTGGTCGGTTTGCAAGGAAGCGGTAAAACAACTTCTGCCGGAAAGTTGGCCTTGCGATTGAAGAAAAACGGACAGAAAGTGTTGTTGGCGTCTTTGGATATTTATCGTCCTGCGGCGCAAGAACAATTAACCGGTCTTGCAAAACAAATTGATGTGGATTGTTTACCGATTATTGCAGGTCAAAAGCCCGAAGAAATTACAAAACGCGCGTTGGCCGAAGCAAAAGCAGGGGCTTTTGATGTTTTAATTTTGGATACTGCCGGTCGTTTGCATATCGATGAACAAATGATGGATGAAGTAAAGGCAGTTGAAAAAATTGCAAATCCAATTGAAAAATTATTGGTTGTTGATTCTTTGTCCGGACAAGATGCTGTCAATGTAGCAGATGCATTTCATAAAGCTTTATCTATAACCGGTATTATTTTAACGCGTGTTGATGGTGATGCCAGAGGCGGTGCGGCTTTGTCTATGCGTCAAATGACTGGACAACCAATTAAATTTTTGGGTGTTGGCGAAAAAACAGATGCTTTGGAAGTTTTTGATGCCAAACGAATTGCCGATCGTATTTTGGGAATGGGCGATGTTGTCGGTTTGGTCGAAACGGCAATGGAAAAGGTCAATAATCAAGAAGCAATGGAAATGGCGGAAAAGGTTATGTCCGGCAAATTTAATTTGGAAGATATGCTTATCCAATTACGCCAAATTCAATCTCTGGGAGATATTAAGGGCATTATGATGATGATTCCGGGGATGAATAAATTTCGTGAAAAAATTGAAAATGCCAATATTGATAATAAAGTTTTTAAAAGGCAGGAAGCAATTATCCTGTCTATGACACCGCGCGAAAGGAAAAATCCTGATATTATCAAGGCTTCCCGAAAGCAAAGAATCGCAAACGGTTCCGGTGTATCAGTCAATGATGTTAATCGTCTTTTGAAACAATATGAACAAATGGCGTTGGCATCAAAAAAATTCAAAAAGATGGGTCCTTTGGGGGCTATGCGTATGATGAAGCAAATGTCTTCGGCTATGCGCGGCGGCAACTCGAATAACCCTTTTATGAATAATGGTGGAGGGTTTCCGCCATTTTAAACTCGAACAAGAAAAGAAAGGAAAATAAATGTCAGTTCGTATCAGATTAGCCCGTGGTGGGTCAAAAAAGCGTCCGTTTCACAAGATTGTTGTTGCTGATAAGCGCGCACCTCGCGATGGTCGTTTCATTGAACAAATCGGTTTTTACAATCCGTTAGTTCCAAAGGAAAATCCGGAACACTTCAAGATTGATGCTGATAAAGCAAAAGCTTGGATTGCAAAAGGTGCAGAATTAACAGATCGTATGGCGCGTTTAATGGCGTCTGCCGGTATTATTGAAGCAAAAGCAGTGAAAACAAATGCTGAACAACCGAAAAAATCTGCGCCAAAAGCAAAAGCTCAAGAACGTTTAGCTGCCGCAAAAGAAGCAGAAGAAGCAAAAAGACAAGCTGAATTAGAAGCCAAAGCAGCTGCTGAAGCTGAAGCAAAGGCCGCTGAAGAAGCTGCTAAAGCAGAAGCTGAAGCCAAAGAAGCACCAGCCGAAGAAGTTCCGCCAGAAGAACCGAAAGCTGAAGAAAACGCATAATAAGGAAACTGATGATGCAAGATCGCTTGATTAAAATGGGAACAATTGTTGCACCGCTTGGCATAAAAGGAGAAGTCAAAATCAATCCTTTGTGCGAACCTGTGCAATTTAAATTGTATTCTTCATTTTATGATGAAAATAATCAAGCGTTGCCTTTAAAAATTAAACGTATTCAAAAAGGTCAGGTTATTGCTCAATTAGATACTGTTTGCGACAGAAATAAAGCCGAAACAATGCGTGGTACTGATATTTTTATCAAACATTCCGATTTGCCGAAATTAAAAGATGACGCATATTATATATGTGATTTGTTGGGGTTGGATGTTTTTGAAAATAATCAGAAAATCGGTATCGTTTCCGGAGTGGAAAATTATGGCGCAAGCGATGTGATGCAAATTACTTTATCCGATAAAAAGGAAAAGCTGATTGCGATGAGCAAGCAAACAATCAAGAATGTTGATTTGGAAAATAAAAAAATTGACGTTTTTATTCCTGATGAAATTGATTTGGAGGATAAAGATGCACTTTAATTATTTGACACTTTATCCTGAAATGTTCCCTGGCTTTTTGGGGTATTCTTTAATGGGAAAGGCATTGGAAAAAGGATTGTGGTCGTTCGATACGATTAACATTCGTGATTTTGCAACCGACAATTATAAAACTGTGGATGATACACCGTTTGGTGGCGGAGCAGGACAAATAATGAAAGCCGATGTCGTGGACAGTGCTGTTCGTTCTGTTTATAAATCAGGGGCTTTGCTTTATATGACACCGCGCGGAAAGCCGCTTAAACAAGAAGATGTCATCAGACTTTCAAAACAAAACGAAATCACCATTTTAAACGGTCGTTTTGAAGGGATTGATGAACGTGTTATCGAAAGTTGGAATTTTGAAGAAATTTCAATCGGAGATTATGTTTTGTCAGGTGGTGAACCGGCCGCTTTGGTTTTGACGGATGCAATTTTGCGTTATGTACCGGGTGTTTTGGGAAATGATGAATCAACAAATGAAGAAAGTTTTTCTTGCGGTTTGTTGGAATATCCTCAATACACGCGTCCGGCCGTTTGGAATGGGAAATCCGTTCCGGAAGTTCTTGTCAGCGGGCATCATCAAAAAGTACGTGATTGGCGTTTGGCACAAGCACAAGAATTAACAAAAAAACAAAGACCTGATTTGTGGCAAGCTTATCAGGCTCAACAAAAGAAAGGATAAAAAAATGGATATTATTCAAAATCTTGAAAAAGAACAAATGGAAAAATTAAACAAGACAATCCCGTCTTTTAAGGCCGGTGATACTTTAAAGGTTCACTGCAAAATTAAAGAAGGTGATCGTGAACGTATTCAGATTTTCGAAGGCGTTTGCATTGCCAGAAATAATGACGGATTAAATTCAAATTTTACAGTACGTAAAATTTCTTTCGGTGAAGGTGTGGAAAGAATTTTCCCGCTGTATTCTCCGATGATTGCCAAGATTGAAGTGGCGCGTGTCGGTCAAATTCATCGTTCAAAGATTTATTACTTACGTCAATTGTTCGGTAAAAAAGCGCGTATTGCGGAAGAAGCTCAACAAGCAACTGAAACAAAAGAATCTTAAATAAAAATGGAAGCTCTGCTTTTAAGGCGGAGTTTCCATTCAAAACAATTTTAAGGAGAATA